>CAYNAL010000096.1:0-5418 GCA_964395555.1 uncultured Candidatus Saccharibacteria bacterium | reverse complement strand
TATTGCTACAAACGTAGAAGCAATGACCAAAGGTAAAACAAGTGAGGCTATTAAAAAATTAAGTGGGCTTCAACCTAAAGAAGCTACAATGATTAGAAATAACGAAGAAATCAAAATTCCTATTTCTGAAGTAAAAATAGGAGATATTATTTTAGTAAAACCTGGTGAAAAAATCCCAGTAGATGGTATTGTTAGTGATGGTTATTCCGCTGTTGATGAAAAAATGATTACCGGAGAAAGTATTCCTGTAGAAAAAAAAGAAGGTGACGAAGTCATTGGTGCTACTATTAATCAAACCGGTGTTTTGAAATTTAAAGTTGTTCGAGTTGGTAAAGATACGATGTTGGCTCAGATTATCAAGATAGTGGAACAAGCTATGGGCTCCAAAGCGCCTATTCAACTTTTAGCTGACAAGGTTTCTTTTTATTTTGTTCCATCTGTAATCGTTATTGCTATCTTATCTTTTGCTACTTGGTCTTTGTTAGGCCAATCTCTTGTTTTTGCTTTAACAGTTTTTGTCACAGTTTTGATTATCGCTTGCCCTTGCGTTCTAGGATTGGCTACGCCTACTGCGGTAATGATGGGTACGGGTTTAGCAGCTAAAAATGGCATTTTAATTAGAAGTGGCAAAGCTTTAGAAATTGTTAAAAATGTAAACATTGTTATTTTTGACAAAACGGGAACATTAACCCGTGGGGAACCAAGTGTTACAAATATTATTTCAGTTAAAGACGAGATTGATAAAAATTCTGTTTTACAAATCGCTGCGTCAATAGAGAAAAATTCGGAACACCCTCTAGCTCAAGCTATTGTCAACAAAGCAAAAGAAGAAAATATTAATTTATCAGAAGTAAAAAACTTTCAAGCTATACCTGGCTATGGCGTTATATCTGATTGGGAAAACAAAAAAATACTTTTCGGAACAAGAAAGTTAATGATTGATAATCAAATTAATCCAAACTTAATAGAAGAAAAAATGGTTATTCTAGAAGATCAAGGTAAAACAGTTATGATTTTAGCACAAGATAAAGAAATTATCGGTCTTATAGCCGTAGCTGATACCTTAAAAGATTACTCCAAAGAAGCAGTTAAAATGCTTCATAAAATGGGGAAAAAGGTAGTAATGATTACTGGGGATAATAAAAGAGTTGGTCAAGCCATTGCTTTACAAGTTGGTATAGATAGAGTTTTAGCAGAGGTTTTGCCTCAAGAAAAATCAATTGAAATTAAAAAATTACAAAGTGAAGGAAATATTGTAGCCATGGTAGGTGATGGTATTAATGATGCTCCAGCCTTAGCTCAATCTGACTTAGGTATTGCCTTAGGTTCTGGTACAGATATAGCCATGGAAACAGGGGAGATAATCTTAATTAAAGATGATTTAAGAGATGTGATTACAGCGATTGATTTAAGCAAATATACTTTAAATAAAATTAAACAAAACCTTTTTTGGGCTTTCTTTTATAATATTATCGGCATTCCTATTGCCGCAGGTATTTTATATTCTTTTACTGGCTGGCTTTTAAATCCAACCATTGCTGCTGCTGCTATGGCATTTTCATCAGTTAGTGTTATTTCAAATTCTCTTTTAATGAAAAGATATAAATCAAATATTATTTAAAAATTTTAAAAAATGAATTTGAAAATTAATCGGATTAGTATATAGATGAAAATATAGCTATCTTGAACTACTTATTCTTTCTATAACTTTTATTTCTTCTTCCGTTGGTTTACTTAGTTTAGGAATAAATTTTACTTTATTTAAATTCGAATCTTCATATTGTCCTTCAGGGCTTAAACTTTGCCCTTTTGTTATTGAATCATTGCCACCATCTCTGGCTATTTTTGCTCCTATTGGTTCAGCAACCATTAAATCAATAAAAATATTAAAATATCTATTTATACTCACATCCTTTCTGTATATCTCAGGATATATTGGTTCCAATAAAATTACTGGCTTTCCTTTTTGATCTTTTGCCATTTTAATTATAACCCGGGCAAGGCTGGCGTTTAATAACTCCTGATTAGGGATATTGTCTTTAATTTTTTCAAAGCCATCTTTTTCAATTTCTTCTCTAATTTTTTCAGGTAATTTATTTAAATCAATAAGATACGCAACTTTACAATTAGGATCTCCAACATAGCCCATTAATTGCTTGGCGTGAGTTCCGTCAGCATAATGTTGGCAAGAACCGCTTCCAAATGGATATTTGCCAGCTTGCCATAATATTTGAGGATTGTCAGTAAAAATTATTGCTAGTCTTCGTTTTTCTCCAAAATCAACTTTTTCTTTTAGAATAAACTCGACATTGTTTATATCTTGGAGTAATGGACTGTCTTTAAAATATTTTTTAAGTCTTTCTAAAATATTTATTATTGTTTCGCCACCCTTTTTACCTTCTTTTTCAGATATTTTATTTGTGGCAATAATTTTATTTGATAAATTTAGTAATCGTAATAAATCGATAGTAGATTGCAATTCTTGTCTTTTTGAGTAAAGTAATTCTGGGTTTTTTAGATTATCTTTATCAAGCTGGATTTTCTCCCAGATATTAGAGCTTAACACTCCTTGATAATTCTTTTCTATTTCTTGTGTTTTTTGTTCGATTATTTGCCTCATCTCTGGGGTAAAAAGATCATCGACGACTATTTTTTTCTGATTTTCCATTCTTAAATAGTTACTTCTTAAAACTTTTTTTATATCCACAGGTAAGTAGACCGAAATAAAACCTATAGAGTCTTTTATTTTTGACGACGGAGTGATTTCTGTTCCAGGTATAAAAATTGACTCAATAGTTTGTCGAATTTGTGGCAAATTATTAAAATGTATTATTGCATCAATATTGTTTGCTGCTGAAAGAATTAATTCTATCTCTCTTTCAATAATTTCTGTTTGTTTATCCGGAGTTTGCGATAGCTCTTCAAATACTTTTTTGAGGGCTTTGTGAATGAATTCATTTTTATTTTGATCCATTTCAGGATTAAAAATATGTCTATGCTGTAATATGGCATCTTGTAAAATATGTTGAATTTGTTCGGGTTTTTCAGATCCAATTTCAGCAATTATGATATCTCCAATTTCTGAGAAATAATTGTTTTTCCATATTTCTAACTGTTCTTTTGATAAATGACCAATTTGATTTTTTGCTCCCCCTCTTTTTAAGTTATATCGCCAATTTTTCCAATTTTCTGGCGTGCTTATGTTTGCCACTATTTCAGCAATATATTCTTTGAGTTGCGGGTATCGGCCGAGGTAAGTAAATAACGGCTCTAAATCGCCCCATTCTTTTTCAATCATATCAATTTTTTCTGCTGTGATATTTTTATTAGGTAATATTTCTTGGAACTTTTTAGTAGCTGCCTCTTTAATTAAAATAGTTAGATCATTAAAATCTTTTGTTTCTTTTGAAAATATTTCTGTAATTTTTGAAGATAACAGTGTTTTTTGTGGTTGTTTTTCATAATCTTCATCTTCATCTTGCTCGTGATGATCTTCGTTGATATGATATTTTTTAATATTTTCGATCCTATCTAAGAAAATAATCCATCTTAATAGTTCGGATAAAGAATCCGCATCTTGTTTTGAGTTAAAATCAATAGTTTCTAATTTTTTACCTAACAATTTTAAAATTTGAGGATCTGTTTTTAAAACATTAGTAATTCCATAAAGTAAGTTGTCTTTTTTGCTGTTTTCTCTACGTATATTAGTAAAAAGTATTTGAAATTTATCTAATAATCCCTTACTTTCACAAGCATTATTTAACTCCAATATTTGTAGAAAAACATTTTGAGGAATATTACTATATTTTTCTTTCCATGTTTTGTACAACGGGAATATAGAATGATCATGGGCTTTCAAGATAGAGAACGATTTTAATGATATGTCTCTTAATTCTTTGCTAGGAATTTTTTGAATTTCTTCTATGAATTTTAAATCCCGCCAATCAGTTTCCTGAGAAAAAGTTGAATAAAACCATGTGTGAAGATTCTCTTTAAAATGGCTATCTAAAAAGAAATTATCGCGTTTTAGTAATTTTCTTAAAACAGCATATTTGATTGTAGTATTAACATTTTCGTTGAATAACAGATTAAAGAGGGATTGATTAGAGTTAGGATTATTCAATCGCATGAGTGTATAAAATGCGCTTTCTTGGAGCAGATCTAATCCCCATTTTGAATCAGGGACTTCTTTTTGTTTTGCCCTAGTTAAAATAATATCAGAAAATTCTTGATTTATACTTGTTTCGCCATTTTTAGCAAGATCGGCCAAAATATCGAAAGCTTTTTGACGTTCCGTAAATGGTAATTTATTATTTTTAGCTATTTCCTTTTGTTTAGTAAAAAATTTTTGAAAAATAAATTCGCACTCTAAAAAATGCGTTTTTAATTTAATGACTAAATCCCATTTTCTTTCGTTAATGCAATTAAGATATTTATTTTTAATAAATTCTGTTATATCTAAATTTGGTAAGAATTTTTTCTTAATTTTTTCTATATTATTTTTGTTGCCTATTTTAAAATTGATGTCTAACGCTTGTTCTGCTAAGGTTACATATTTAGAACTTAATAGTTCATCATCAGGAATTAAGAATATTTTTTGGATTATAATAATATCTTCCACATTGCCAGATTTTAAACTATTTAATATCAAAACACGGGAAATTTCTTCAAATGATTGCTCGTCAATACCAAACCTTTTTTTAATATCCCAAACATCTTGTAAATCTTTGCTTGAAGAATTACGATCATTTATACAATTTCGAATTTTTAAAGTAATCGCTTTTTTCGCCGCCTCTAGAAATTCTGGTTGAGTATAAATTTCATCAGAAACAAAAAAGTCAGATTTAATTTGTTCAAAACAACCTAAAAGTCCCACCCCTAATACATTAAGCATCGTTTTTTGAGCTTGTTCTTGGATTATTGGATCAGTTTCTAATTCTCTTGCAGGAATATTAAATTTCTGTTGAAGTGAATGTACGATTTCTAAAGATGGATGGTTACTATTCAATCCTTTGGAAATCCTAAACTCATTAAAATAGTTGAGTAGACTATTTTTTGCTGTTTTTTTCGCCGCCTCTAGAAATTCTGGTTGAGTATAAATTTCATCAGAAACAAAAAAGTCAGATTTAATTTGTTCAAAAGAACCTAAAAGTTCCATCTTCAATGAACTAAGCATCGTTTTTTGAGCTTGTTCTTGGATTACTGGATCAGCTTCTAATTCTCCTGCAGAAATGTTGAATTTCTGTTGAAGTGAATGTACGATTTCTAAAGATGAACGAAGATTACCAAATGTTTTAAAAAACTCATTAAGATAGTTGAGTAGGCTATTTTTTGCTGTTTTTTTCGCCGCCTCTAGAAATTCTGGTTGAGTATAAATTTCATCAGAAACAAAAAAGTCAGATTTAATTTGTTCAAAAG
>CAYNAL010000095.1:0-9996 GCA_964395555.1 uncultured Candidatus Saccharibacteria bacterium | reverse complement strand
GAGATGGAAAATATAAAGGTTGGGGTCCCATCTTACCCTTAGGGGACGATTTAAACAACAAAACATTGGGTTTAGTGGGTTTCAGGGCTATTGGTCGGCGCTTGGCTGCAATGGCAATCAAAGGTTTTAATATCAAAGTTATATATTACGACGTTAAACCTAATCCGGAATTTGAAAAAAATACAGGAGGTCAATTTGTTAGCTTGGAAGAATTATTAAAAAATTCTGATTTTGTAAGTTTGCATGTACCTTTAAATCCATCAACCAAACATTTAATTGGTATTAAAGAATTATCTTTGATGAAAAAAACAGCATATTTAATTAATACAGCTCGTGGCCCAGTCATAGATGAAAATGCGCTTTTAAATGCCTTGTACACTAATGATATTGCTGGAGCTGGTTTGGATGTTTTTGAATATGAACCAGCTATCGTAGAAACAAGATTTGATTTAAGGGAATTTTTAAAATTAGATAATGTTGTTCTAACACCTCATACTGCATCGGCTAGTATAGAAACAAGATCTAAGATGTCAACGATGGCAGCTAATAACATTGTAGCTGCTTTAAAAGGGGAAACGCCTTTAAATTTAATAAAAATAAATTAAAATGTTGTATTTAGGCGCTGATCACAGAGGATATCTTTTAAAAGAAGAAATTAAAAAATTCTTAGAAACCAAAGAAATAGATTTTTGTGATTTAGGTAATCTGCATCAAGACGACACTGATGATTATCCTGATTTTGCTTTTTTGGTAGCAGAAAAAATATCGCACGATTCTGGAAGCAAAGGTATTTTAATTTGTGGCTCTGGGTTAGGTATGAGTTTAGCTGCTAATAAATTTAAAAATGTAAGAGCTACAGCCATTTCTTCTTTAGCTTCTGCTAGAATGAGTAGGGAGCACAATGATGCTAATATTTTGTGTTTGGGAGCTGATTTTACAGATACTGACTATGCTTTAAACATTGTTTTTGAATGGTTAAATACGCCTTTTTCTAACAAAGAATCACATTTGAGACGTCTGCAGAAGATTTTTAAAAAAGAAAAACAAAATTTTAATTAAATTAAAAAACATGGTCAAAATCATACCAGTTATCAATGTAAAAACTAAGCAGGATTTTGAAAAAAGATTAAGAGAACTTAAAAAATATGAGGGGTCTATTCAGATTGATGTAGCTGACGGACAATTCACTTCTTGGAAAAATTTTCAAGATATTTCAGAAATGAAATTATTAAAAATCAAAAAACCCATTCAGCTTCATTTAATGGTTAAAAGACCAGAAGATTCTTTACAGGATTGGTTGATATTAAAACCCATTAAAATTTTTATTCATTGGGAAGCTTTGAAAGATTTTGAAAAAATCTATTCTATGTGCTTGCAGGCTAAAACAGAATTAGGAATAGCTTTAAATCCATACACTCATTTAGAAGAAATTGAAAAAGTAGCAAGTAAAATTAAATCTTTGTTGCTTTTAGGGGTAGATCCTGGACCTTCGGGCCAATCTTTTAATTATTATGTTTTAGAAAAAATCAAAGAAGTAAAAAAGAAATACCCTAAAATGATTGTTCAATTAGACGGCGGAGTTAATGAAGAAATTGGTAAATTAGCTATTTTAGCAGGTGCAGATGAATTAGCTACGGGTTCATATATTTTCAAATCAGACGATCCCTACCAGGCAATATTGGATTTAGAAAAGAAAATAATATAATATATACATAACTTAAATAAAAAAAAGATGGATACGATTAATGTTAAAATTAAAAAAGTAAGCACACGTAAAAGCAAAAAAGTTTGTGTACCTGAAACAGTAGTGATTAAAAATTCTAGAATATCAGCATTAGATTCTTTGAGCTGTCAAATCAGACAGGATATTATCAATATGCTTTTGGAAGCAAAATCCGGACATTCAGCTGGACCTTTAGGTGTGGTGGAACAATATGTAGCCTTGTATTTTGGCGGAGTTTTAAATCACAGACCTGGCGAACCTGATTGGTCAGAAAGAGACAAAGTGGTTTTATCTAACGGGCATTATGCACCAGCTTTTTACGCTGTTTTAGCTAGAGCGGGATATTTTCCTTTAGAAGAACTTCAAACATTGAGAAAGTTTGGTTCTCGTTTGCAAGGTCATCCACACAGAAAAAAATTATTAGGTATTGAAGCATCTTCTGGGCCCTTAGGAGAAGGATTATCTCAAGCTATTGGTTTAGCTTTAGCTGCTAAGATGGATGGTAAAAAAAGTCAGATCTACTGTTTAACTTCTGATGGCGAACAAGATGAAGGTCAGGTCTGGGAAGCAGTGCTATTGGCTGGAAAATTAAAATTAGATAACCTTACTGCTATTTTAGACAGAAACAATATTCAAATTGATGGATACACCGAAGATGTTATGCCTTTAGAACCTTTAAAAGAAAAATATGAAGCTTTTAATTGGCATGTTTTAGAAGTAGACGGACATAACATTGAAGAAATTATTAATGCTATTAGTCACGCTAAAGCTATTTATGAAAAACCTGTTTTGATAATTTGTCATAGCATACCAGGTAAAGATGTTGATTTCATGGAATGGAAATTTGAGTGGCACGGTTTACCGCCTAACAAAGAACAAGCGCAAATTGCTTTAAATCAATTGCGTACTTTAAATGGTAAAATTATTAGTGAAGATTCTTAATATAATTTAAATATATGATTAATCCAGAAGCAAAATTAGTACCTAATATTTTTGAGAGTGATATTATTTCCAAACCACCGAGAGATGGTTTTGGTGAAGGTTTGGTTTTAGCAGGCGAATACAATGAAAAAATTGTAGCTTTATGTGCCGACCTAACAGATTCGGTGCGTATGAAAATGTTTAAAGAAAGATTTCCTAATCGTTTTTTTCAAATGGGTATTGCAGAACAAAATATGGCAGCGGTAGCAGCAGGGTTAGCGGCAGCAGGGAAAATTCCTTTTATTGCCTCTTACGCCATGTTTTCTCCGGGACGTAATTGGGAACAAATTAGAACAACAGCTTGTTATAATGATCAGCCTGTTAAGATAGCTGGGGCGCATGCGGGTGTTTCCGTGGGACCAGACGGAGCTACTCATCAAGCTTTAGAAGATATTGCTATCATGCGAGTTTTACCCAATATTTTAGTAGAAGTACCTTGTGATTCTTTACAAACTCAAAAAACTACTTTAGCGTCAGTAGCAATCAATAAACCTTTTTATTTTCGTTTTGGTAGAGAAAAAACACCTTTGTTTACTACCGAAGATACACCTTTTGAAATAGGTAAAGCTGATATATATTGGTTGCCAAAACCAGAAGCAAAAAAAGAAAATACTGTAATGATTGTTGCAGCAGGTCCTTTGGTTTATAACGCACTTTTAGCTGCCAAAGAGTTAGAAGCTGAAGGCATTGATACATATGTGATTAATAATCATACTATCAAACCCATGGATCAAAAAACTTTAATCAATGTTGCCAAAAGATGTTGTGGTGTAGTGACCGTAGAAGAACATCAAAAAATGGGAGGTATGGGTAGCGCTGTATCAGAAATTTTAAGTCAACATCATCCTATCAAAATGGAATTTATTGGTATTTCAGATAGATTTGGTGAAACAGGTAGTCCAAATGAATTGATGGCGTATTTTGGCTTAGAAGCCGTTGATATTAAAGAAGCAGTGTTAAAAATAATTAAATCATAATATGTTTGATATTATTTCAATTGGTTCAGCAACTCGTGATGGATTTTTTGAAGGTGTACCATTTACAGAAATTAAGAGTAAAGCTTTCAAGTTAGGTAAAGGCATTTGTTTACCTTTCGGAGACAAGGTTATTGTACCTAAAATTACTTTTTCTACAGGAGGTGGAGCAGTTAATACGGCTACCACTTTTAGCAGACAGGGTTTGAAAACTGGTACTATTATCAGAGTAGCTAACGATATTTCTGGGAAAGAATTAATTGCTGGTTTGAAAAAAGAAAAAGTAGATGTTAAGTTTGTTCAAACTGATTTTAAAACTTCTACAGGATATTCTGTAATCTTTTTAACCCCTTCAGCGGAAAGGACTATTTTAACTTACAGAGGGTGCTCGGATAATCTGACAGAAAAAGAAATTCTTTGGGAAAAATTAAAAACAAAATGGGTGTTTATTGATCCTTTAGGTGGTAATGAAAAATTATTAAAAAAGATATTGTCTTTCTGCAAGAATAATAAAATTAAAGTGGCTTCGACACCAGGCAAAGGGGAATTAAAAATTTTAAAACAAAATCCCAGTTGGTTGAATTATTACGATGTTTTCATCTTAAATCAGGAAGAAGCTTCGGAATTAACAGATGTGTCATATGCTTCTGAAAAAGCAATTTTTAAAAAATTAGACAAATGGGTTAATGGTATTGTGGTGATGACCAAAGGTAGAGGAGGAGCTACTGTTTCAGATGGGCATAAACTATATCAAGCAGGTATTTTTAAAGAAAAGAAATTAATAGATCGTACTGGGGCAGGAGATGCTTTTGCTAGTGGTTTTGTTTCAGGGTTAATCTTAAGACCCAATGACTTAGATTACGCTGTTAAATTAGGTAGTGCTAATGGTACAGCTGTAGTAGAACACATTGGTAGCTTAGCTGGTATTTTGAAGAAAGGGGAAATCAATCAATCTCGTTGGAATAAATTTCCGGTAAAAATCATTAATTTAAATTAATATGTCTGATATATCAAAAATATCATCTTGGTTAAAATTACCTGATGGGTCTTTAGAAAAAATTCAAGCACGTATGAATTCTGTTTATGGCGACAAAGGACAGTTAGATAGTCTTGTTTTAGAAAATACTAATTTGATTAATAGATCTTTAGAATATCTTAAAATTAAATCTGATGCTACCGCTGAAAATATTTTAGAAGCGCTATTAAATAAAGCGTTAGACGATGATAAACAGATTTCTGAATTTTTGGGAAATCCAGATATTGCTACAGTATCAGGTGGAGAAAAAGTAGGGGATTTAGCTAGAAAATTAGCAGAACCTGAAGAAGGATATTTTTTGAAATATGAAAAAGCAAAAGAATTCTTATCAAATCAACCTCCTTTAAAAACTATGGCTGCTTTAGGATATCAGGATGTTTCTGATATGTTAGCTAAAGAAGATGTTTTGGAGCTTTTCGCTAGTTTGAGGTTTTTAGAAGATGGTCAATGGCTTAATGATGTTTTTTTCAAACAATATGAAAATATTTCTTTTGATGATTTTGAAAAAAGGAAAATAGAAGTTAGGGTTTTAGACACTAAGTGGGTTAAAGCTGCTGAAAAATTTGTAGCTAAAAAATACCACAATATCAGCCATCTTAAGGAATTAGGTGTGGTCTTTATCATTCCTGTTAAATTAGACGTTCCTGGAGAGATATTGGAAATGTTGGCTTTAATTAGCCATTATTTGAATGAAATTGCTTTTTACAATCAGATCTTTAAGGGTTTTTCGTTAAATTCTGAAACTTTTGCTTTTAATTTTATTCAAGCATTAAAGGGATCTCTTTTGGAAGAAAAATTACCTAATTTAGAAAAAATCAATTGGTTGATTATCCAACAATATCTAGCTAAAAAAGATCCATCTGATTGGCGTTTATTTGAATCGCATCTTAATCCTGAAGTATTGCATTGGGAAAAAGCGGAAAGAGCGTTTGGTAATATGAAAAATTTGTCTCAAAAAGAAGGTTGGGATTTTTGGTTTAATCTTGGTTGGGTAGGTGATTATTTCAAAAACAATCAAGGTCAAGAAGTGTTTGTGAGTTTTAATTTAATAGACACGGTCATGTCTTTAGTAAGAAGTAAAGAAAATATTAAATACTTATATCATCATCAGGAAGCTTTGTGGAATAAAGTTTTTATCAGTTATGCTGGAGAAGAAAAAATGAAAAATTTAATTGCGGAAAATTGGCTTAAAGGATATATCGAAATTTAAGATTACAAAACATGCAAAGTGCAGTATACATTAATAAAGATAATTTTTTACACAATTTAAACGTTATTAAAAAATTAGCAGGAGATGATGTTAAAATCATGGCTGTTGTTAAAGCTAACGCTTACGGCCATGATATCTCTTTAATATCTAAATTGTGTCAGCAATCTAAAAAAATAGATTGTTTAGGCGTAGCAGAAATTGAAGAAGGTTTGTTATTAAGAAAACAAGGTATCAAATTGCCTATTTTAGTTTTGTGTCATACTAGTATATCTTTGAATTTATTTAAACAAGCCATATTAAACAATTTGGAATTAGCTATATATGATTTTGCTACAGCTAATCAATTATCTAAGATAGCATGTCAATTAAAAAAGAAAATTAAAATACATCTTAAATTGGAAACAGGTTTGAATCGTCTGGGATTTGATATTTCCCAGATATCTGAATTAAAAAAGATTTCTCTTTTAAAAAACATATCAATCAAAGGTGTTTTTAGCCATTTGTCAGCAGTAGAGAAAGATAATTTAGAATATTCTAACAAACAATTAAAAAGGTTTAATGAATTTTTAGATGTTTTAGAAAAATTAAATATTGTTAAAAAAGATATAGAAATTCACTTAGCTGCTTCAGCTGCTTTTTTTAATTTTAAAAATTCAAAATTCAATTTATCTCGTTTAGGTATATCTGTTTATGGTTTGTATCCTTCTTTAGAAATACAAAAATATTGTCAGAAGCACGGGGTATTTTTAAAACCTGTTTTGTCTTGGAAAGCAAAGATAGTGGCTATTAAAAAATGTTGCAAAGGTGAAGCTGTAGGCTATGGTTGTTCTTATCAAGTTAAAAAACCAATTAAAATAGCTGTCATATCAGTGGGTTATGCCGATGGGTTAGATAGAAAATTGTCTAATATTGGTAGAGTGCTTGTTTTGGGCCAATACGCCCCTATTATAGGCAGGGTAGCCATGAATATGACTGTTATTGACGTGTCAAAAATTTCAAAAAATGTTAAAATAGGGGAAGAGGTAGTTTTGATAGGGAGGCAGGGAAACAAGGAAATCTCAGTAGACGAATTAGCAAAATTGATAGGTACGATTAATTATGAAGTGGTAACTAGGATTAATTGGTCAATAATTAGAAAATTAATTTAAAAAATACATGGAACAATATCTTAAAAAAATTACAAAACAAGGAAAAGCTTTGTTTTTAGCATATGACCAAGGCTTAGAACATGGTCCTAAAGATTTAATTGGTTCTAGTATAGATCCTAATTTTATTTTAGATTTAGCAGACAAAGGGGGAGCAACAGGTGTGATTTTACAAGGCGGGATAGCAGAACAATATTATCGTGCTAGCAGTTTTAGTCAGGTACCTTTAATTTTAAAAATTAATGGCAAAAGCAATTTGTATCAATCGGAAGATCCATATTCTCCTATTACTTGGGATATAAATGATGCTAAAAAAATTGGTGCTTCTGCTATAGGTTATACTATTTTTTTAGGCAGCGCTTACGAGTACAAAATGTTTAAAGATTTTTCTGAATTAAGAAACAAAGCCCACGCTATGGGCTTAGCTATGATAGCTTGGGTGTACCCTAGGGGTAAATTTATTCAAGATGAGGATAGCGAAGAAATTACTGCTTATGCTGCTAGGGTAGGTTTAGAATTAGGAGCTGACATGGTTAAAATTAAATATTCTGGATCAGAAGAGAATTTTAAAAAAGCTGTTTTAGCAGCTGGAAAAACTAAGGTAGTGCTTTCCGGGGGATCTAAAATTTCAGAAGAAGATTTCTATCAAGTGATTGAAAATGTGATGCAAGCTGGGGCTATTGGAGCTGCTGTAGGTCGTAATATTTGGCAATCTGAAAAACCTTTAGAAGTGATGGGTAGAATTACTAAGATTATTTGGAAGTAGTTTTTTGACTTTTTTTTGTTTTTTGTTAGAATGTTTTTATATGAATGAATTTAATTTAGTAGCCCAAAAAAGGACTATTTTAGGAAAGAAGACTCAAGATTTGCGTAAAACAGGTAATCTACCCGCTGTTATTTATGGTCCTGATTTTAAATCATTGGCTTTAACCATTAATACCAAAGATTTTACTTTGATACGCAAACAAGCAGGGGAAAACAGCATTATTAATTTAGAAATTTTAGAAGGGACTAAAAAAACCAAACACAATGTTTTAATTCATGATGTAACTGTTGATCCTAGATCTTCTGCTTTAGTACATGTTGATTTTTATCAAGTTAACATGGATAAGCCTGTTAAAGCTTATATTCCATTGGTCTTTATCAATGAATCACAGGCTGTAAAAGATGGCGGTATTTTAGTAAAAGCTTTAGATGAATTAGAAATTGAAGCTTTACCTAAGGATTTACCTCATGAAATACAGATAGATATTTCTTCATTAACTGCTTTTGATCAAACCATATATGTTAAAGATATTGTTGTGCCTAAAGGTGTTAAAGTTTTAAGTGAATTAGATAATCCGGTGTTAAGCGTCTCTGCACCTCGTACTGACGAAGAATTAAAGAGTTTGGAGGAAAAAGTTGAAGAAAAAGTAGATGAAGTTAAAGTAGAAGGAGAATTAAAACGTCAGGCTAAAGCAGAAGAAGCAGCTTTGCCTGAAGAAAAATAATTTTTAAATATCGCTGATGGATTTTGAAAACCTAAAGCGAAAATTAGTACAAGATATTATTCCTTTTAGGTCGTATACACCTAAGATTATTTTCGATAACACACGAATTAAAGAATTAACATTACAAAACTATCTTTCTTTTGGTAAGTTTTTTTTAGCTTTTTTTCTTTTAGCAATTTTAGTTTGGTCTAATTTACAATCTGCTTGGGCACCAACTTTTTCTTTTGTAAATCAAGCAGAAGCTGTCAGTGCGCAAGAAAAAGCAGTTTTAGAAAAAGAGTTAGCTGAGATTGAAAAACAGATTGCTCAATATGAAACTTTGTTACAAACTACACAAACAGAAAAAAGCACTTTGCAGAATAAGGTTAAAGAGTTAAAAACTAAAGCTTCTAAATTAATATTACAAATTAAAGCTACTAATTTAGCCTTGTCTGATTTAAATGTTAGGTTAGATGACACTAGCGATGCTATCAATAAAACAACTGTAAAAATTAGTTCTGCTCAGCAAAATTTAGCTGGAGCTTTAGAAGCCCTTTATGAAGAAGGGCAAACATCTTTAATAGAGATGTTGTTAGCTTCAGACCAAATTTCAGATTATTATAATGAAGTTAGTGCTTTAAATGCTTTACAAGACAAAATTCAAGGTCAATTGGCTGAAATTAAAGACTTAAAAATTAATTTAGATACTCAAAAAGGTAGCTTAGAAGAAAAAAAGGATGAGACTCAAAATCTTTTAGCAGTACAATATTTACAAAAACAAGACTTGGAAGGGAATAAAGTAGAACAGGAACAGCTGTTAGCTGTAACCCAAGGTAAAGAATCACAATATCAAAAAGTTTTAACAGAATCTCGTAAAAAAGCAGCTGAAATTAAAAGTCGTATATATGAAATGGCTGGGATAAAAAAGAATGTTACTTTTGGTGAAGCTTTAGATATTGCTACGGAGATAGGAGCTAAAGTGGGGGTAAGAGAAGCTTTGCTTTTAGCAATCTTAACTCAGGAATCAAATTTAGGAAAAAATGTTGGTACTTGTAACAGGGCAGGTGATCCAGAAAGCAAAAGCTGGAGAGTAGTGATGAGACCTGATAGCAGAGCTGATTTTTTAACCATTACCAAGGAATTAGGTATGGATCCTGATACTACTCCAATATCTTGTCCATTAAAAGGAGTGCCAGGGTGGGGAGGAGCTATGGGACCTGGACAATTTATGCCTAAGACTTGGATGGGGTATAAGGATAAAATAGCAGCAATAAATGGTAAATCTTCTGCTAATCCTTGGGATATCAGAGATGCTTTTACTGGCACTGCTTTGTATTTGGCTAATTTTGGAGCTAAAAGCAAAACTTACAATGGAGAATGGAGAGCCGCTATGATATATTTTTCTGGAAGTACAAATGTACGTTTTCGTTTCTACGGAGACAATGTTATGAAGTTAGC
>CAYNAL010000094.1:0-2948 GCA_964395555.1 uncultured Candidatus Saccharibacteria bacterium | reverse complement strand
CAAGCTGCTAAAAGGTATTTTAAAAATGAAATTGATTTTTATTTAGATGGTGGTAAGAGAGACAAACCACCGTCAACTTTAATTACATATCAAAAAAAGAAATTTACAATTTTGCGTTTAGGTAGTTTAAGCAAGAAATTGTCTAAATTAATTAATATCTAATTTTCAGTTGCCTGGTTTATTGATATGATATATAATAGATAAAGCATATGTTTCCTACTAAAAAATTACCTGACAGCGATCGTTTTTCCTGGACTAACCATGCTCAGAACAAGATGCAGCATTACCAATTGTCTGTTAACCGGGTAAAAAGGGTAACGCTTCATCCTGATCGCATTGAATACGGTGTAGCTCCTAAAACCATTGCTGTCATGCAAACTTCCGGTACGAAAAAGCATCCATATGAAATTTGGACGATGTACCAACTGATATCTAAAAAAACAATGTTATCAGGTCAAAAATTTAAAATTATCAGCGCTTGGAGATATCCTGGTATTAGTCCTAGAGACAAAGCCATACCCATCCCCGATGATATTAAAAAAGAATTAGGATTAGAATAATATGGATATAGATTTATTTGAAAAAATAGCTGACGAAGCTTTAAATAGGCTACCAGAAAAATTCTTAAAACAATTGAATAATGTTGCTATTGTGGTAGCCGAGGTACCTAGTGAATATCAATTAAAAAAAATGAGAATGAGAAAAGGGGATTGTCTGTTAGGTTTGTACGAAGGTGTACCTTTAAATCAACGCGGTCATTATTCCAATGTTTTACCAGACAAGATTACCATTTTTAAAAATGCCATTGAAAATCAAGCAGAATATGGACAAGATTTAAAAGAAATTGTTTTTCATACCATTTGGCATGAGATCGCTCACCATTTTGGTTTTAATGAAAGAGAAGTTAGTATTTTAGAAAAAAATAAAAAATAAAAAACATATGAAGCTTAAAACATATCTAGGATTGATTATCACCGTTATCATCTTATCTATTTTGTGGTGGGTTAGTATGTCTTTTAAAAATCTTTCTTTTCAACAAGAAGTTATTAATTATCAACCTAACACTGTGGCAGAATTAGAATCTTGGGATCCCGAAAATGTAGATATATATCCTTTTTTACCAAAATATGTAGACGGAGCTCAATGGCAAAAAAAGATTGTTGATATTAACAATGACAATGTTAACGAAATCATGATTTTTGCTTGTAACCAAACTGAGAATGATTACCAAGCTAATGTTTCTATACTAGGTCCTAATGAAAAAAATCAACCTATTCTAAAATCAGAATTAGTTTTACCTAATAGCCAAGCTATGGGTAATTTTGATTGTCCTAATTTTAAAGAATTAAAAGATGTTAATCAGGATGGCTTGAATGAAATTTTAATTAATTTAGGGCAACCAGAAGTAGGGGTATCCAATTTTGGTATTTTCTCATATGATGGTACTAATTTAAATTGGGTAAAAATAGAAGATGTTTTAGGTAATTCTGCTTCTTCAATTTTTAGTGAAGGATCATCGGAACAAGATCTTTCTGTTTTTGAATTGATACCTTTAGAAAAAGGCATTGTACAATTTAAAGGAACAATATTGGAAAATAATTCTTGGTCAGGTACAGTAGATGCTTACATTTGGCAAGACAATATTTTCAAATATGACCAAAATCTTTCTGAAAAATTAAAAAAACAAGGTCCTACCTTGGAAACATTAAATGGATAAAAAAATATATGTAATTAATGGTGCTGGGGACCAAGAACCCCTTTCTGAGTTTAAGGTATATCGTAGTGCTAAACGTAGCGGTGCTAGCAATGATTTAGCTAAGCAGATTGTTTTTGAGATACAACAAAAAGCATATCCTGGTATTAGTACCCAAGAAATTCATGACAGGATTAAATCTTTTTTAATCAAAGAGGCTCCATATTCTGCCATGCGTTTTAGTTTGAAAGAAGGTATTAGAAAATTAGGGCCTACTGGTTTTCATTTTGAAAAATACGTAGCTGATATTTTTGAAGATTATGGCTATGCTGTCCAAAATCATCAATATCTTCCCGGGGTATGTGTTAATCACGAAGTTGATTTTTTAGCTAAAAAAGAAAAAAAGATTTTTGTAGGAGAATGTAAATATCACAATACCATTGGTTGCCGGGTAGACTTGAAAGTAGTTTTAGCTAATCATTCTCGTATCACAGATTTAGAAAATGGTAAATTCTTTAAAACAAAAGAATTAAAAGATTTAAAAATGCAGGGTATAGTGGTAACTAATACCAAATTTACCACTGAAGCTATCAAATACACCCAATGTGTAGGTTTGGATCTTTTAGGTTGGAGACACCCCAATGATCATGGCTTAGAATACATGATAGAATCAAGAAAACTATACCCAGTGACTATTTTACCTTCTTTAACTGATAATTTTATTGGATCTTTTGCTGAAGAAAGAATCATGTTAGTCAAAGATGTTTTAACATTAGATTTAATGCGTTTTGGTCGTAAATGGGGGATTCCTGAAAGCAGAATGAAACAGATTAAAAAGGAAGCAGAGTTATTGATGAATTATAAATAGCATGAATGAGATTATTGAAAAAATTAAACAATCAGGTTTAAGGGGTAGAGGAGGCGCTAATTTTCCTGTAGGCCTCAAATGGGAAATTTTTAATGCAACTTCAGCTAACAAAAAATATGTAATCATGAACGCTGCTGAAGGTGAACCTGATGTTTTTAAGGATAGATATATTTTAGAAAATCATTTAGAAGAAACATTGAAAGGTTTTAAATTAGCCTTAGACTTATTTAATAATACTCAGGGTTATATTTTTTTAAACAAAAATTTATATGATTTATTGGAAAATAAGATACGTAAGTTTGTAAATAAATGGCCAGTTAATCTGGTAAAAGAAAAAGGAGGATATTTAAATGGCGAAGAAACTGTTTTAATAGAATCTATTGAAGG
>CAYNAL010000093.1:0-5236 GCA_964395555.1 uncultured Candidatus Saccharibacteria bacterium | reverse complement strand
GAAGTAATTGATTCTTCTGAAATTGTAGTTTCAAAAAATTCTGTTATTCAGAAAGGAAAACGATATTTTATAAAAGTGGAATAAAGCTAAAAGGGGATAACCTGTGTATACCTCATGATAGATTTTTATCATGGGGTATTTTTTGGCTTATTTGCTATCTTAAACAGGTGTGCTTTTTTATTTTTTAAAACCCCTAATAGTGGTTGACTTAAGTATGTTTAAAGATATATAATGGGCGCAGGTGGGGAATTGTGGATAAAGGTGGGGATAAGCCCATTTATCTGTGGATAAACAAAAACCTATCTATATAAAAAAACATGGTTTCATTTATTGGAGAATATAAATATAGTATAGATCAGAAAGGCCGTTTGGCCGTACCTGCTAAATTTAGAAAAGATTTATCAGGCGGTGCGGTTTTAACTCGTGGTCTTGATAACTGTTTGTTTTTATTTACACAACAAGAGTGGGAAATTCTTATGAAAAAAATTGTAGCCTTGCCTTTAAGCCAAGCTAATTCTCGGGCTTTTTCCAGATTAATGTTAGCCGGAGCTATGGAATTAACCTTAGATAGTCAGGGCCGTATTTTAATTCCTGATTATTTAAGAAAATATGCTAGCTTATCTAAAAAAACTGTTATGACAGGATTATTTAATCGTTTAGAAATCTGGGATGAAAATGCTTGGCAGAGCTATCAACTTAAAACTGAAAAAGAATCAACTGATATCGCAGAAAAACTGTCTGATTTGGGCATTTAGCTTATGAGTCATATTCCAGTTCTTTTACAAGAAGTTTTACAATACTTTGATCCTCAACCTAATCAGGATTATATAGATGCTACTAGCGGATCTGGAGGACATAGCTTGGCTATTTTAGAAAAAACAAAACCTAATGGCCGAGTCTTATCCCTAGATTTAGATGAAAGGTTAATATCAAAATTATTGTTAAAAATAAAAGGTACGGAGTTAGAAAAAAGATTAATAACTGTTTGTGTTAATTTTTCAGAAATAGATCAAATAGCCAAAGAATATGGTTTTGAAAAAGTAGATGGCATTTTATTTGATTTAGGACTCAATTCAGAATCTTTAGAAGAATCAGGTAAGGGATTTAGTTTTTTAAAAGATGAACCTTTGGATATGCGTTTTGGAAAAGAAGGTTTAACTGCTTCTGAAATAGTTAACACATATTCGTTAGAAGCTTTAACTGATTTGATTAGGAATTATAGTCAAGAAAAATATGCCTATAGTATTGCTCAAGCAATTACTAAATTCAGACAAAGAAAACCGATAGTTACTACTTTTGATTTAATAGATATTATTAAACACTCCACACCTTTGAATTACGAACACAGAAGAATTCATCCAGCTACGCGCACTTTTCAGGCTTTGCGCATTGCTACTAACAACGAATTGCAAATTTTAGAACAGGCCATCCCCAAGGCTTTAAGCCTTCTAAAAGAGCAAGGGAAAATCGCAGTGATAGCGTATCATTCGCTGGAGGATCGGATTATTAAAAACTACTTTCGCGAGCAAGCGAAAGCGGGCCATCTCCAAATTTTAAATAAAAAACCGATTACTCCAGCCGTGTCAGAGGTATCAAATAATTTTAGGTCTCGTTCAGCTAAGTTACGTATCGCTATTAAATTGTAAATATATTAAGAAAATGACAGTCATTAGTTATCAACAAAAAAAATCAAATAAGTATAAAACTCAGACTACTTCGTGGTCTAATAATTATGGCTATCAAAGTAGATTTACAAATTCTGGAAGATTAAAATCCCATCGACATTTGTTAGGCAGTATCAAAGCTAGCTATCTAATTTTCATCGCTATATTTTTATTAGGTTTGGTTTACGTCTACGTTGTTACTAATGCCGTATCAGTAGATTACACAATTACAAGTTTAAAAACTCAAATTCAAAAAGTCAGTGAAGAAAATTCTTCTTTACGTGAACAATTAGTTGCCTCTATCTCTGGCGGACAAATACAAACTTGGGCCCAGAACAATGGTTTTGCACCTTTAATAGAAAAAGATTTGTCATATTTAGATCCTAACATTGTTAATCTGGCTCAAGGATATGGCTTACAGCAATAAAAAAAGTTATCATCGACGACTGTTACTTGTCAGTCTTTTTTTTCTTTCAATCGCCGGCGTCTTAGCCGCTCGTTTTTTTGTTTTACAGATAAAAGATAGTGCTATATATACAGTTAAAGCTCAGGAATCTCAATCTGTTGTTAAAACTTTAGAAGCAGAGAGAGGTATGATATATTTTCAAGATAAAAGTCAGGAGCGCATACCTGTAGCTATTAATAAAAAATATTTTAATATTTTTGTTTCTTCTAAGGAAATAGAGGATCCAATAAATACCGCAAAAATTTTGTCTCCTTTGTTAGATATTCCAGAAAATGAACTTGTTGATAAATTTAATCAGCGTAATTCGCAATATCAGATTTTGGTAAAAAAAATATCAGATAAGTCTTTTGTTGATAAAATTCTATCTTTAAAATTAAAAGGTATTCACGAAGAATCATATACATTACGTTATTATCCTTTAGGAGAAACTGCTAGCCAAGTCATTGGTTTTGTAGCTCAAACTCAAGATCAAAAAACCACAGGCAGATATGGTTTAGAAAAATATTACGATGAAGTGTTAGCTGGTAAATCTGGTAAATTTGAAGGGGTTAAAGACAGAGTCGGACGTTTAATCAGATCTGTTTTTTCCATTGAAGAACCTATCTTGCCTGGTGCTTCTTTGATAACCACAATAGATAAAAATATTCAATTCAAAGCTGAAGAAGAATTAAAAAAATCTTTAGAAAAATGGGGAGCCAATACCGGCTCAGTGATTATCATGGAACCAAAGACTGGTCGTATTTTAGCTTTAGCTAATCAACCAAATTTTGATTTAAATAATTATAATGCAGTTGAAGATTATAGTCTTTTTAAAAATAACGCTGTAGAAGGTCGTTTTGAGTTAGGTTCTGTTTTAAAAGTTATTACCATGGCTATTGGTTTAGAGAATAAAGATCTTACATCGGAAACTAAATTTTATGACAGTGGCTCTGTGGTAGTAGATGGTCATACTATTACTAATTTTGCTAAAAAATCATACGGTGACGTAGATATGAATATAATTTTGGAGAAATCTATCAACACTGGCATTGTTTATGCTCAAAAGCTTATCGGTAATGTAGCTTACAGAGAATATTTAAAAAAATTTAAATTTCATGAAAAAACTGGTATAGACTTACCTAATGAAATTAGTGGAGATATTAAACAATTATTTTTAGAAAAACGGGACGAGAGACAAATATATTTTTCTAATGCTTCTTTCGGTCAAGGTATTAGCATGAGTCCAATGTCTTTAACTCGAGCCTATGCCACTATAGCTAATGGTGGAAAATTAGTAACGCCTTTTATTGTAGAAAAAACCATGGATGACAAAGGAAATATTTCACCAGCTAATCAAACAGAAGCAGAACAAATTATTTCTTTAGAAACTGCCAAGACTTTAACAGAGATGATGGTTAAGGTAGTAGACAATGGATATTCTAAAAGCGCTGGCATCAAAGGATATCAGATTGCTGGTAAATCAGGAACAGCTAATGTGGCTGATAATCAAGGATATTCTGAAAAAACCATACAATCATTTATGGGTTTTTTCCCAGCGTCAGATCCTAAGTTTTTAATCATGGTTAAATTAGATGATCCTAAGGCAGCTTCGTCATCAGACACTGCTACTTACGTATTTCATGATTTAGCTTTTTACTTGATAAACTACTACAATCTTTCCCCTGATAATTTGAAAAATTAACTATATATGAGAAAAATCATACAGGCTGCTTTATCTTTTTTAGCTATCAAAACTTTAAAAAAATATCATCCTTTGGTAATAGGTATTACAGGTAGTTTTGGTAAGACCTCTGCTAAAGAAGCAGTAGCTCTAATTTTAAAAAAATATTATCGTGTTCGTGCTAACTATCTTAATTTGAATACGGAAATAGGGGTACCGTTAACTGTGATAGGGGGGAAAGATGCCAGACGTAATGTTTTAATATGGTTGGAGAATTTTTTTAAAGCTTTTTTAAATTTAATTTTCAAAGACAAAGAATACCCTGAAGTATTAGTTCTAGAAATGGCAGCTGATAAACCTAATGATATAAAATATCTCTCTCAATTAGCTAAACCTAAAATAGCAATATTAACAGGAATAGGTTTGATGCCTGTTCATATCTCACAATTCAAAAACAGAGAAGAATTAGTTAAAGAAAAATCATTATTAATTAAAAATTTACCTGAAGATGGTTTTGCCATATTAAACGGGGACAACGAATCGGTTTTTGATTTAAAGGACAAGACAAAAGCAGGAGTGATTACTTTTGGATTTAATAATTCATCTTTGAAAATTTCAGATTATAAATTTAGACAAGCTGAAGATTTGAAACAATCTGGTATTTCTTTTCGCTTAGAATACAAAGGTAGTTTTGTGCCTGTAATATTGGATGGTGTTATAAGCAAAGCTAATGCCTATGCTTTATCAGCAGCTGCAGCTGTAGGAGTAGCTTTAAATTTAAATTTAGTTGAAATTGCAGAAGCCATGTCTAATTTTAAACCACCACCTGGACGTTTAAATATTGTTTCAGGAATCAAAAATAGCTGGATTTTAGATGATACGTATAACGCCTCTCCAGATTCCATGAATTTAGCTTTAGAAACTTTAAAAGAAATACAAGCCAAACGTAAGATTGTTGTTTTAGGTGATATGTTAGAATTAGGAGAATACAGTGAAGAAGCTCATAGACTGATAGGTCAAAATGTTTTTCAATACGCAGATGCTTTTTTTGCTATAGGATCTAAGATGAAGTTTGCATATGATGAAGCTGAAAAAAATCACATGGAAAAAGACAAGATTTGTTGGTTTAATAGCTCTCAAGAAGCTTGTTTAATGGTCCAGAATTATATCCAAGAAGGCGATGTGATTTTAATAAAGGGTTCTAGGGGAATGCGTATGGAACAAATAGTAGAAGAGGTTAAAGCTTGATTTCATTTACAATCATCTTCAAATTTGTTAATTTGATACTTGATTTAGGCGCATTCGTCTAGTCTGGCCTAGGACGTATCCCTCTCACGGATGAAACGCGGGTTCGAATCCCGCATGCGCTACATTTATATGTCAAAACATCATTAAAAATGGTGTTTTTTCATATCTTGCTATAATTATTAAAAAGTTGTATGATAT
>CAYNAL010000092.1:0-6019 GCA_964395555.1 uncultured Candidatus Saccharibacteria bacterium | reverse complement strand
GATTCTTCTCCATCTTAAGTGAAATTTGGTAGACCGAAGTTATTAGGTTTGTGTTAATGATTTCCTGGTGATTAAGCAATGTATGCACCACCTCTTCCCATTCCGAACAGAGCAGTGAAAGTGCATTGTCTCGATGATACTATAAAGGGAAAGTAGAGTTTGCCAGGAATTCATTGATACCAACTATGCTTCGGTTTTTTTATTGCCTAAATAGGTATTTTTTTGATATACTATATATATGGAAAAACGTTTGTTAAAACAAATATTAATAGCTACGATTTTTTTTGTTTTCTTAATAGGAATTTCTTTATTAATATATTTTGCTTTAAAACCAAAACCTACCTGTTTTGATAAGATTAAAAATCAAAATGAGGTGCAAGTTGATTGTGATGGACTTTGCCAACCTTGTCGTTTGGTAAACAAGAGTTTAGAACTTAAAAGTGCCTATGCCATTCTTTATGATAATAGAGCAGATTTAGTAGCTCGTATTTTAAATAGTGAAACTGAATATGGGGTTAATAATTTTAAATACACATTTAAGATTACAGATCCTTTAGGAGGTGTTCAAGAATTTACAGGAGAAGATTACAGAGATTTTATTTTACCCGCAGAATCAAAGTTTATTATTAGACAAGGTTTGATTTTAACAACGCCTTGGCAACCAGGTTCAAAAATTGATTTTGAAATAGATCCGGCTAGTATAGTTTGGATTAACCCTCGAGCCGATCTTTTAAAATTGAATCAAACTTTTTTACCCATTAGTAATGTAGTTTTGGAATTTCCTAAAGCAACAGATATTAAAAATAAAACATATTATAATTTTACCAAATGGTTACAAAAAGGTTCTACTGGTGACCAGGTAGGTGATTTGCAAAAAGTTTTAGCTACAATACCTAATATCTATGCTGGTAAAGTGACTGGGAAATACGACGCTAAAGTAGTAACAGCTGTAAAGGCATTTCAGAAAAAATATGGGTTGAGAACTAATGGTGTTTTAGACAAAGGTACTAGAACAAAATTAAACGAGCTTTTTGGCAAGCCTATTACTGGAAATAATGACAATATTGCTGTATATGATGCTTCTGCGGAAGTTAGTGGTCAAGTAATGAATAACACATCTTTTAATTGGGTTAAAGTTAAAATAGCTATTTTGTTATGTGTCGGAGATGAATATGTGGCAGCAGGGTCACCTACTTTGGATAATTTAACTTCTAGTAAGCAAGATGATTTTGTATATAGATGGTATCGGACTATAAATCCCAAAGCAAAAATTTGTGAGAGAGCTGCATATACTAATGTTTTTGATCAGAATAATTTCATTCAAATATATTAATTTCAGTCATGAAGAAATTTGATTATTGGTTTTTTGGCCCTATTTTTTTGCTTTTAGCTATTGGTTTTTTAACGCTTGTAAGTTTATCTAACGCAGACGGATATATTTTAAAACAATCAATCATATTAATACTTTGTACGATTGTTTTTCTTTTTTTCTCTTTTATTGATTATCGTTTATTTAAAAATTCTTCTTATTTATTGTTAATCTTATATGGGTTAGCCATTACTGCTTTAATTTTGCTTTTTATTTTTGGTACTATCAAAGGAGGTACCAAAGGGTGGTTTGCTCTAGGAGGATTTAATTTTCAACCTGTTGAGTTAGTAAAGATGCTTCTAATTTTGATTTTAGCAAAATATTTTTCTAGTAGAAATATTGAAATTTGGCAAGCCAAGCATATCTTTATCTCTGGCGCGTATATGGCTTTACCAGTGCTACTCGTTGCCCTTCAACCTGATTTAGCTTCAGCTTTGGTACTAGTAGCCATTTGGTTGGGTATTGTATTTGCATCTGGTATTAAATTAAAACAAGTTTTAGCTATCTTAATTATTTTTGTTTTTTTAGCGGGTATAGGCTGGAATTTCTTTTTACATGATTATCAAAAGCAACGTTTGGTTTCTTTTATAAATCCCACTGCTGATATCAGGGGTAGTGGTTATAACCTCAGGCAATCGTTAGTGGCCATTGGTTCTGGTGGAGTATTAGGCAAAGGGTTAAGTTGGGGTACGCAGACTCAACTTAAGTTTTTACCAGCTGCTAAAACTGATTTTATTTTTGCTTCTATTGGTGAAGAAATGGGATTTTTAGGATTAGGCTTAGTGTTTGCATGTTTTGTGATTTTATTTTGGAGATTATCCATATATGCTTTAGGGGCACAGAATAATTTTGCTCGTCTGCTAATAATAGGATTTTTTGTTAAAATTATGGTAGAAACAGTAACAAACATTGGTATGAATTTAGGGGTAATGCCTGTAGCAGGATTGCCTTTGCCTTTTTTAAGCTATGGTGGCTCTCATATGGTAATTGATTTCATGCTTTTGGGAATTATCTGGAGCATTCGTAAAAATAGTATTCGTATTTAAAAATATGATAGATTTTAAGAAAATTTTAATATATTTATTAGGTTTTTTGTTAGCAGCTTTTGTGGCTTTTTGTTTTTGGAAAGTTTGTTTTTTTATCATACGACATCCTAGTATCAGCGAAATTAAAAAATATTTCTTTGAACGTTTTTATGATCACAGTGTAAAAATTACCATACCAGAAGGGTTAGTTCTTAAAGAAATAGAAGATAAGTTAAAAACATCTGGGCTTTGGGTAGAAGAAAAAAAGTTAGATCAAATACAATTATCTGATTTTAAAGAACAATTACCAATAAATTTTGTAGAAAATGTCCCAGAAAATGCTTCTTTGGAAGGGTACCTCTTCCCAGATACATATCTTTTTGATTTGAATAATTCTTCAGACCAAATTATTAATAAATTTTTAGACAATTTTATTCATCAAATACCAGTAGAATATTTAGAAGAAGCTAAAAAACAAAAAAAAGATTTCTATCAGATTTTAATCATGGCATCTTTGTTGGAAAAAGAAGTACCTGATCAAAATGAAAGATATATTGCTTCTGGTATTTTATGGAAAAGAATATCTAGTGATATGTATCTGCAAGTAGATGCTGCTGTTTGTTATGGCTTAACAGGGGATCTTAGCGCTTGCAGCCATTTAAAATACAGTGATTTAAAATTTGATTCTCCTTATAACACATATTTACATAAGGGTTTACCTCAAGGCCCTATCTGCAATCCTGGTTTAGAAGCTATTAAAGCCGCTCTTTACCCTGAAAAAAGTCCATATTGGTTCTATCTATCTGATCCTGAAACAAGAAAAACCATATTTTCTAAGGATCTAGCAGAACATAACAAAGCTATATTAAAATATTTAAGATAAATCATGGTTATTCTGTATTTTTCATATTTAGACAAAAAACATAAGGTTATAAGCCAAAAAGGCGAAGATTTGTTAGTAGCCCTTGACAATTTCTTAAAATTGAATAAAATTAAGGTTACACAAATAAAGAGTTTCAAATTAAAGTTTTCTCCCGATTCAGGTTTGATAACCAGGAGAATAGCCAGGGCTATGGTTTTGGCGCTGGAAGTTGGTTCCCAATAATTTTTAAAAAACAGTAATTGGGTATTTTTAAAAAAAGTGTTATCTTTATCAGATAATTAAAAAAGGCGACATTTCAAAAAGCCTATTTTTTAGTGCGTTTTTTCTGGTGTTAGCAAGGTGAGTATTTATTTAGCTTTAAACTTTAAGAAAAAATAAAAAAAATAAGCATGGCGGATTTCTCAAATGTTAAAGTTTTTTCTCATCAGCCTAAGTTAGGCTTTAAAGGAACTAATGTGCCTAACTTGCTTCAATTTCAGCTTGATTCTTTTAAACAATTTTTGTCTCAAGATTTAAAAAATATTTTCGAAGAGATTTTCCCCATTCATGATTACACGGGCAAAGATTTGGAATTGTCTTTTTTAAATTATTCTTGGGATGAACCTAAGATTGACGAAGAAACCGCTAAAACAAAAAATCTTAATTACGAAGCTAGCTTAAGAGTTAATTTAAGATTGAGCAATAAAAAAACTGGGGACAAGAGGGAACAAGAGGTATATTTTGGAGATTTTCCTATTATGACTCCCCGTGGTACGTTTGTAATTAATGGGATTGAAAGGGTAATTATTACTCAATTGATTCGTTCACCAGGCGTTTATTTTACGTCTTCCTATTATAAAGGCAGACAGCTTTTTGGTGCAAAATTAATTCCATATCATGGAGCTTGGTTAGAGTTAGAAACAGGGGCTGACAATTCTATTGGGGTAAAGATAGACAGAAAAAGAAAAGCTCCGGTTAGCGCTCTTTTAAGAGTGTTTGGTTTAGAAACTGATGATGAAATTAGAAATGCTTTTTTGAAAGTAGATATTGATGAAGATAGGAAATATATAGAAGCGACTTTGAAAAAAGATCCTGCTAAAAGTAAGGATGATGGTTTTGTAGAAATTTTTAAAAGAATCAGACCAGGGGACAGGGCTACCATAGATAATGCTAAAGGTTTAGTAGATGCCATGTTTAATCGCTTAGATAGATATGATTTAGCTAAGGTAGGAAGGTATAAATTAAATCAGAGATTAAGTTTTGATGACAAAATAGATCAACGTACTTTAAGATTGGAAGATTTAGTTTCCATTGTTTCTCATATCATTGAATTGAACAACAATGCTAATAGTCGGCCTGACGATGTAGATCATTTAGGCAATAGACGCTTACGTGCTACTGGTGAACTTTTAGCTGAAAGAATGCGTTTGGGTATGTTAAGAATAAAACGTATTATTCAAGACAGAATGTCTACATATGATATTACTAGCATTACGCCAGCTCAATTAATTAATCCTAGACCACTCATGAGCACGGTGAGAGAATTTTTTACTACTTCTCAGATGTCTCAATTCATGGGACAAGTTAATCCTTTAGATGAGTTAGAACACAAACGCAAAATTTCTTCTTTAGGACCTGGCGGGTTAACTCGTGAAAGAGCTGGCTTTGAAGTACGTGATGTCCATGTTAGCCATTACGGTCGTATTTGTCCTATTCAATCTCCTGAAGGCCAGAATATTGGTTTAGTAACTTCTTTAGCTATTTTTGGAAAACTTAATGAATTAGGTTTTATTGAAACGCCATATATTAAAGTAAAAAATGCTCGTTTAACTCAAGAAGTTGATTGGTTAGATGCATATGAAGAAGAAAAATTCAAAATTGCCCATGGTGGTGTTTTGTATGATGAGTCAGGTAAAATTATTAATAAGATAGTAGAGGTAAGGTTAAATGGTAATCCTGGTTTTTGCCCAGTTGAAGAAGTAGACTATATCGATGTTTCACCTCAGCAGATTCTTTCTTTAGCAGCTTCTTTGATTCCTTTCTTAGAACACGATGATGTAAAAAGAGCTTTAATGGCTTCTAATATGCAACGTCAAGCTGTACCTTGTTTGGTGCCTGATTTACCAATGGTAGGAACAGGGTTAGAAGACAAGGCTGCTTTTGATTCTGGTCAATTGATTATTGCTGACGAAGATGGCGAAATTATTGAAATAGACGGTGATACTATTAAAGTTAAATGCCCTACTCAGATTAGGACATATACTTTGAAAAAATTTGTACGTACCAATCAAAATACTTGTATTAGTCAAAAACCCATTGTTATAAAAGGTCAGAAAGTTAAAAAAGGTGATGTTTTAGCTGATAGTTCTGCTACCAAACAAGGTAAAATTGCTTTGGGTCAGAATTTATTAGTAGCTTTTATACCTTGGGGTGGGGCTAACTTTGAAGGTGCTGTTATTCTTTCAGAAAGATTAGTAAAAGAAAATTATTTTGCTTCCATACATTTAGAAGAATTTTCTTGTGAAGTAAGAGAAACTAAATTAGGACCAGAATCTACTACACGAGATATTCCTAATGTATCTGATGAAAAATTAAAAGATTTAGATGAAGAAGGTATTGTACGTATTGGCGCAGAAGTAAAAGCTGATAATATTTTAGTAGGAAAAGTTTCTCCTAAAGGTGAAGTAGATTTGACGCCAGAAGAAAAATTGTTACGAGCTATTTTCGGTGAAGAAGCTAAAGATGTAAAAGACACTTCTTTAA
>CAYNAL010000091.1:0-7588 GCA_964395555.1 uncultured Candidatus Saccharibacteria bacterium | reverse complement strand
TCCCTACACGACGCTCTTCCGATCTCTAAAGCGAAAGAGGTATGTCTTAATTTAGCTGAAGAAAAAGGAGAGATTCTCACTAAACGATGTACACCAGCTTCACTTTTTAATCGTCCATATACATTTTGACCACTTAAAAGAAAAGAACCATGATCTAAACCTCCATACTCATTAATTTTTAAATCAATGGGGTAGAAACCTAAACCTTGTCTTTTGGCATAAGCGGTATACATTTTCAAAAGCATCATAGCCCAATCTTGAGCATCTTTTCCGCCTGCACCTGGATATATGGAAATTAAAGCATTACGACTTTCCCAATGATTTTCTGTTGTTTGATTAAACATATATCAGATAGCTTTCTAAGTTTAACAAATCTAAGAGAAAAAAACAAATTAAAGCTTAATAATCTTAAAATCAGCTTTCATTTTCAGAAAAATCTTAGCTATCTTATTAAAATTCTGCGAATAACTGGTGGCAAAATAGTATCTTTTTCTTCTTTTAGAAAGCTTTTTTTCCATTTCAGGATGACGCAACAAATAATCTTTTAATTTAAAACCAATAATATCATCTTCGGAAACGATTTTAACTTTAGAACCCATAACTTTAGTAATTTCTTTTTTAATAACAGAATAATGAGTGCAGCCCAAAACCAAAGTATCTACTTTTTTTTCTTTTAAAGGTTTTAAATATTTTTTTAAAATGAGATCCAAACCATCCCATCTCATTTCCCCTGCTTCTATAATTGGCACCAACAATGGACAAGCTGATTGGTATACTTTCAAATTTGAATTTTGTTTTATCAATTCATATTTTAAAGTTTCGGATTTTACAGTAGCCTCTGTGCCTATCACTCCTATTTTTCCATTTTTAGTCATCTTAACAGCTTCTTCTGCTGCTGGAATAAGTACACCCAAAACTCTGCGATTGGGATATTTGACTGGTAAATATTCCTGTTGAATTTTTCTTAAAGCTGCAGCTGATGCAGTATTACAAGCTAAAATAATTAATTGGCATCCTTTTTTAAATAAAAAATCAACAGCTTCCAAAGTATATGAATAAATAGTATCAAAAGACCGCGAACCATAAGGTACGCGGGCAATGTCTCCCAAATAGATATAATCGTAAGAAGGTAATTCTCTTAAAAGAGTTTTTAAGATAGTTAAACCTCCTACACCAGAATCAAAAATGCCAATCATGCAGCGCCAGGAGGACTTGACCCCCCACAAACGGTTTTGGAGACCGGTATGCTACCATTACATCATGGCCCTAAAAGCCTACTTTTTAGCTTCTTTATGAGGATTGTGCTTACGGCAACGGGAACAGAATTTATTAAATTCTAATTTCTTCTCCACAGTTTTTTTATTCCTGCGAGTAAAATAGTTTATCCCCTTGCAAACTTTACACTGCATTTTAACAATATATTCTTTTTTCATATATGTAATTCAATTTTAAAATTAATTTGGAGCCCAAGAGCAGATTCGAACTGCTGACCTACTCCTTACCATGGAGTTGCTCTACCAGCTGAGCTACTTGGGCAAATGGTGGAAGCGGCAGGATTTGCACCTACGTAGGCCTTAGGCCGCCAGATTTACAGTCTGGTGCGATTGACTGCTCCGCCACGCTTCCATATTCATACCGGAGCCAGAGGTGGGATTTGAACCCACGACCCACGGTTTACAAAACCGTTGCTCTACCACTGAGCTACCCTGGCGCAAAGAGCCTGGGTAGATCTTTGGCCTTAAATATCTTCTTTTCTCTCCCAAATTTCAATGAGCAAAGAATTGATCACTTCGTCTTTTTGATCCAACCTATACCCTCTAATTAAAGTCATACGCGCTGAAGAAAAATCTTTCTGAGCTAAATAAATACGACTTAAATTTTTGATAGCGCCCATATCCTGATCATTTTTTTTAAGAATCTGCTGATATCTTTTAATATCATCTACCCAACGCGTATCTAAATCAAATTGGTTTTCTGTTTCTGCAATTGATTGCCCCATAGCGCTAATCAAATTTAATTTATTTTCTGACAAACCATTAGTTTCCGATATTTCTTTTTGTTTTCTAATGCTATGCAGCATGCGAGAAAAGAAATTATCCAAACGCAAACTGATTATTTTCAAACGATGCACAGATTTTTCTGTTACGCTTATCAGAAAGTAGCTTATCACTTTTCCGCTAGAAGACAAGACTATCACTGTTTTTTCAAAATATTTATTTCTGCTACCAGTTTTTTGTATATCTTCTTGCAAAATCTTTTCTGATCCTGAAATTTTGTTTTTTCTCACAAATATCACTATCAAACCCGCTAAAGCGAGAAAAATTAGAATAACTGGCAAAATATTAAACATTTTTTTATTTTAATCTATCTCCCACCTATTAAACCTTCTAACAGATATCTCTTGTCCGCTTAACTTTGATGTTGATTTAATCAAATCAGAAATTGTCATGGTGTCATCTTTAATGAAATTCTGTTTCATCAAACACAAAAGCTGATATTCTTTTTCCATGCGGCCTTGAATAATTTTTTCCATTACTTCTTGAGGTTTATTTAAAGCAGCTTGTTGCTCTGCGTATATTCTTTTTAAATCAGACATTTCTTTTTCAGAGATATCTTCTACATTTAAATATTTAGGATTCATAGCAGCAATATGCATAGCTAAATCATGAGCTAAAGATTTAATTTCAGGTTTATCAGCAGATCCTACTAATTCTAAAATTACTCCTAATTTATTGTTAGCATGGATGTATATTTCCAAAAAACTATCAGCTCCAGCTTGCCAATTGAGACCTCTTTTCCATTCCACGTTTTCTCCAAATTTAGCAATAGCAACCTTAATTTGATCTCCAATAACTTCATCTCCATTGCCAGTTTTTACAGTCATTAAATCAGTATTGGAAAAATCAATTTTTTCATTTAAAAGAGCAACCTCTGAAACTTTTTTAGCCAAATCTATAAATTCCAAATTGCTAGACACAAAGTCAGTTTGGCTGCGTAAGTCTATTAAAGATGCTTTTTTTAAATCAGGTGTAACAGTAGTATAAATTAAACCAGAATGAGTTTGGTTACCTATCTTTTTTTCTGCTTTGATTAACCCTAATTTTTTTAAAATTTCTTTAGCTCTTTCTAAATCGCCATTAGCTTCTTCTAAAGCTTTTTTACACTCCATCATAGGAGCTAAAGTAGTATCTCTTAATTGTTTCACTAATTCTGAAGTAATCATATTATTAATTAAAATAAAATTAAGTAGTGGCTACGGCTTCAGCTGATTTTTGCTTTTCAGCTAAATTCTTAGCAGCCTGATTTTGCCCAGCTTCAATTTGTTCAGAGAGATAAGACATAATCCAAATGATAGCAACTTTTATACTATCACTAGCAAAAATTGGATATTTAATGTCTTTGAAATCATCATCAGTATCTAATACGGCTACTACAGGAATATTCATCCTTAAAGCTTCTCTTAAAGCAGCTTCATGCATTTTAGGGTCAACCATTACCAAGGCTTTGGGTAAACGGCTGAATTTTTGTAACCCATCAAATTTTTTATCCAATTCATCAATTTCTTGATCAAATCCTATTCTTTCTTTCTTAGTATATTTATCCCATTCCCCAGAATCTTTTTTAGCCCTTAAATCATTTAAATGATTAACACGTTGGGACAAAGTTTTGTAATTTGTCAAAGTGCCTCCCAGCCAACGGTTAACTACATGGCTGTAACCTAACTTTTCAGCTATATTTTTTACACACTCTTTAGCCCCCGGAGCTGTAGCTACAAAAAGAATCTGATTTTGCTCAGTAGCTATTTTATTTAAAAATTCTCCAGCTTTTTTTAAAGAAATCAATGATTCTTCCAAATTAATAATCTCTACACCGTTTAAATTATTGTTAATAAAAGCTTTGGCTTTAGGAAAAGTACGTGATTTCTTATGCCCATATTGCAAATTAGCTTGGGCCATTTCTTCCAATAATTCACTGTCTGATTTTTTGTTTAATTCGCTCATTTTATATATTTAATATGTTGCTAATTTAAAAATTTCTAGTAGATAAAATCTAACACAAAAGCTTAATTAAAGCAAATAAGGGCTTTAATCCTCATCAGAATCGCTTAAATCCCAATTACCACCTGTTTGGCGTAAATCTGAGATAATTGGGTCCAATTCACCGTTTAATATGCTCTCTAAGTGATGATATGATTTTTTCAAACGATGATCTGTTACCCTATCCTGAGGAATATTATATGTCCTAATCTTCTCACTCCTATCCCCATGGCCAATTTGCTCTCGTCTCTTAGTAGAAAGATCGCCAACTACTTTTTCTTCTTCTAATTGAAAAAGCTTAGCTTTTAAAATTTCTAAAGCTTTCATACGATTTTGATGCTGAGCTCTTTCACTTTGACAAGTGACCGTAAGACCAGTGGGCTTGTGTACTATCCTGACAGCTGATTCTACTTTTTGTACGTTTTGCCCCCCTGCTCCTGAAGAACGAAAAAAAGATTCTTCCAGATCTTCGTTTTTAACTTGAATAGACACTTCTTGAGGTTGAGGCAAAACTGCTACCGTAGCTGTAGAAGTATGCACCCTACCTGATTTCTCAGTTGTTGGCACTCTTTGCACCCGATGCACACCTGCTTCGTAACGCAAAGATTCGTAAGTTGCTTTATTTTTAATTTCAAAAGAAATTTCTTTAATACCTTCTAAGTCAGTCATATTAGAATCAATAATCTGCCAAGACCAAGACATCTTTTGGCTAAAACGGGTATACATCAAAAAAAGGTCATGCGCAAAAAGTGCAGCTTCGTCTCCCCCTGCTCCAGCCCTGATTTCCATGACAATACCTTTAATTTTTACAGATTTGATTCCAGCGTTTTCGTCTTCCCAACTTTTAATTTTAAATTTTAAACTTTCTTCTTCTTGATCTAAAATCAATATATCTGATTTAGCCAAAGAAATCATATCTTCATCCGTTTCAATTTTTAAAATTTCTTCAGCTTGATTTTTCTTGTCCCAAATATCATCTTTTTTAGATATCAAAGATATATATTCATTTAAAAAAGAAAGTCTTTTAGAAGCTTCTAAAAATTCATCTCTTTTGCAAAGAAACTCAGGGTCACTGAGTTTCTCTAACAATTCTTTTTGCTCTTTTTTTACTTCTTCAATAGACACAAACTTAAATTACTTTTTTTTCGAATTAACTTTTTTCATTTCCTGCGCTTTCTGACGTCGGGCTTCAAATTTTTTCACACGTCCCGCTGTATCAATTAATTTTTCTTGACCAGTAAAAAAGGGATGACAATGTGAGCAGATTTCCGTCTCAATTTCAGGTTGAGTGGATCCTACTTGAAATTTGTAACCACAAGCGCAAGTTACGTCTGCCTTGGGATAGTATTTAGGATGTATGTCTTTTTTCATGTTTTTTAATTTAAAAAGGGATGCTACCTAAGTCTGATTCTTCTTCATTGTAAGCAGGTACTTCTCCTGCTGAAACTGGCTCATCATCTAGGTTAACTTCTGGGATAGACTCATTAGGTTTTTCGTTAGATTGGCTAGACCCATATTCTGATTTGCCTGGTTTAGGACCAAATTGAATATTTTCCGCAATAATCTCTGTCTTCGTTCTGCTTTGACCAGCTTGATCTTGCCATTTACGAGTTTTAACTCTACCTTCTACCAACACAGTCCTGCCTTTAGCTAAATACTGACTGCATAATTCTGCCATTTTGCCCCAAACAACAACATTGTGAAATTCCACTTCTTGTTGTTTTTGACCGCCTTGGTCAGACCAAACTCTGTTAGTAGCTACTCCAAAAGATGCTACTGATTTACCGCCAGGGGTACTGCGCAATTCTACGTCTCTTGTTAAATTGCCTAACACAAATATTTTGTTTAAATTCATATTTTTTATTTTCCCCTGCCGTTTTTAATATCGACCTAATCCTTTAAAATTTCTTCTAATTTTTTATCTAACTCTTCAAAACTAATCTCTTTTTTAATTTCAGGTTCTTCTACTGTTTCAGCAACTTCAACATTTTCAACACCTTCAACCATCTCTTCAGGTTTTTTCTCTTTTTTAGTTGGTTTAGTCCTTAATTTAGGCGTGACATAAACAACAATCAAAAATCTTAATATATTCTTGTTAGCATCTAATTTTGATTTTAGATCTGAAATCTTAAGAGATTCTAAAGCAAAACGAAATACACCAAAATATCCTTCTTTAAAATGAGCTATAGGATATGCTAAAGCTTTTCTACAAGGCGATGAAGCTTCACTAACATCCCCTTTTAACTCATTTAAATAACCAGATATCTGATCTCTTTCAGTTTGGCTTTCTTCTTCAGACAAGCTATCTTTTAACCAATAGCTTAACTCATATAAATTTTTCTTTGATTCATCCATAATTTAATTATCTTATATTTCTATTGCTTTTTGAGCTAAACTTAATATCTCTTGGCCTAACTTAGGATTCTCCTTTAGATATCCCCTGGCTATATCAAAGCCTGTACCTAACTTAACATCTCCAAAGAAATACGAATTGCCAACCCTTTTAACAATATTGTATTTGATACCGATATTAATCAAATCTGCATAAAAAGCAATGCCTTCGTTAAACATGATATCAAACTCAGCTGTTTTAAAAGGTGCTGCTACTTTATTCTTTACCACCTTAGCTCTAATACGACTACCTACCACTTCGTCACCTTTTTTAATCTGAGCCATTCTTCTCACCTCTATTCTGCATGAAGAATAAAATTTTAAAGCTTTCCCTCCTGGCGTTGTCTCTGGATTACCATACATCATACCAATCTGCATTCTGATTTGATTGATAAAAATGATTATTGTCTGAGAATGTGATGCTATAGCTGTTAATTTTCTTAAAGCTTGAGACATTAACCTAGCTTGCAAACCAATATGAATATCTCCAATTTCTCCTTCAATTTCGGCCTTAGGAGTTAAAGCAGCTACTGAATCCACTACGATGACAGCTACAGAATTTGATTTAACCAAAGCTTCTACAATTTCTAAAGCTTGTTCACCTGTATCAGGTTGAGAAATTAGAAGGTCTTCAATCTTGACTCCAATATGTTTAGCATATTCAGGATCTAAAGCATGTTCAGCGTCTACATATGCAGCTTGCCCTTGTTTTTTCTGGGCCTCAGCCACAATATGCAAAGCTAAAGTAGTTTTTCCAGATGATTCTGGACCAAAAATTTCAATGATTCTACCTCTAGGAATACCTCCTACCCCTAAAGCAATATCTAAGGAAGGCGAACCAGTAGGAATAACATCCACATCCACGCGCCTAACATCTCCTAATTTCATAATGGAACCTTCACCAAAGCGGTCTTTTAATTCTCTGACAGTTTCTTCCAACTGCTTCTCTTTCCCTTCTAAAACCCCTCTGTCTTCTTTGACCTTTTTAATCATATGTTTATTTTTCCTCTACTATTAATTGACATCCTAACAAAAAAAACTGCTTCTGTAAAGACAAAATCTAAAGAAATATTACAAAGTAGGACTGGTAGTAGGTACACCTAATTCATCCTTAATAATCTCTGGTTCTAAATTTTGATATATGATTTTTCTTTCTAAAA
>CAYNAL010000090.1:0-2633 GCA_964395555.1 uncultured Candidatus Saccharibacteria bacterium | reverse complement strand
ACCTATTTTAGGTTGGGGACAAGAAAATTTTGATGTGGCTTACAACAAATATTATGACCCAGGATTGCTCAAATATTCCAACGAGATGCTATTTGATACCCCGCATAACAAATATTTAGATGTTTTGGTAGCTAATGGTATTTTGGGTCTTTTAGCCTACTTTTTTATCATATGGGCTGCGTTTTCTAGATTAAAATCATATTTTAAAGAAAATAAAATATCTTTTTTAACTGCAGCTATTCTAGCTTCTGGGCTTTTAGCATATCTTGTTCAAAATGTTTTTCTTTTTGATACTCACGATAGCTATATTATCTTTTATTTGATTTTAGCTTTTTTGGCTAGCTTGGAATTAAATAAAGAAAAAGCCATAAGTTCTTTTCAAGTATTAAATGGTTATAAAGAAAAAATAATTAAAGGTTTACTTTTATACGCCATGATTGTTACGGCCCTTTTTATTTATTACGGTGATGCTAGACCATATTTAGCTAGCTGTTTTGCAAGGGCAGCTATATTAAATTTCCAATCAGAAAATTATGACGGAGCTTATCGGCTTTCTGAAAGAATATTTGATGACAATACTTTTATTGCTGAAGAAGCTGTGATAGCCTTAACATATTCTTTCAAAGACAAAGTGTACAAAATGTCCCCCACACAATCTAAAAATTTCTTTGGTCTGTATTGGAGTGAGATGGAAGCATTAATGGAAAGAAGGCCGTATCGTTTAAGATTATATGTAGCTAAAAATGATCTTTTAGCGCTTGATGATTATTCTAAATCTCCAGAAATATTTGAAGAAGTAAAAAAAACAGATTTAAAAATGTTAGAGTTAGCCCCTAGGTTTCCCTTAGCTAAAATATCATATTTTAAATTATTGTTAGCTAATAAATCATATGAAGAATTGATTGATTTTAGTCAGAAAACTATAGAAGAAATGCCGTATTTAGGAGAAGGATATTGGTTTTTAGGAAAAGCTTTGTATTTATCAGGGGACAAGGTGTTAGGTTTGGAAAAAATCAAAAAAAGCTTGGATTCAGACTATCATTTTATTATTGGTGTCCCTTTGGCAGAATCAGCTAATATGTTTGAAGCTAACGGCCAGAATGAAGATGCTTTGAAATATTTAGAAAAAGTTTTAGAAACTAATACTAACAATTTGGAACTACAAAAAAGAATTTCTGATCTTAAAGAAAAAATCAATTCAAAATAGATATGAATTGGCAAAAAAATGTGAAAAAAATAATCATGGTTTTAGGGGATGTAAGTATTTTTTACATATCCTTTTATTTAGCTATATTTTTTAGATTAGGATTTCATTTTGACCCAAAGATTTTTTCTTTAGGATTAATACCTTTTAGCTGTCTTTTTGTTTTTTGGTTATTATCTTTTAGTTTTAATCACTTATATGAGGCAGAATATTTTAGACCTTTTTCTCGTTTTATTAAATTTATTTTTTGGGCTACTGTAATCAATGCTATTTTAGCAACATTTTTGTTCTATTTAATGCCAGAAGCTGATTTTTCTCCCAAAATAATCTTATTTTTTGTTTTAATAATTTCTAGTTTTCTTATTCTCATTTGGAGAACGTTATTTAACCTTGTTTTAGGGCGTATTTCAGTTGTTAAGGTAGCTTTAATAGGGCAAGAGCAAGAAACATCAGAATTGAAAAATTATTTAATTAAAAATAAATTTTTAGGATATCAAATAGTTTCAGAATCTGATGATTTTTCTATTGATGAAAAACAGGGTAAAGCAGATATATATGTTATATCAGATACTTTTAAGAGTAAAAATTGGGACGAGATTTTATTAAAAGTTTCCCAATCGAAAGCAGTATTAATCCGTTTAAAGGATTTTTACCAAGATATTTTTTATAAGGTACCCTTAAGGTTGATAAACGATCATTGGTTTTTAGATAATTTGAAAAGCGAACAAAAAAAATCTTACGAATGGGGTAAAAGAATTTTTGATATCTGCGGATCTATTTTTTTAATAATTTTAACATCTCCTTTATGGTTGTTGATAAGTATATTAATTAAAATAGATTCTTCCGGACCCATTATATATCGCTCCTTAAGATTAGGCAGAAACATGCGTTTGTTTAAGATATATAAGTTTAGAACCATGGTTAAAAATGCAGACCAATTAGGGCCAGCTTGGACATTGGATAAAGATGAAAGAGTGACTAAAATAGGTAAAATTTTAAGAAAATTGCATTTGGATGAATTACCCCAATCTCTTAATATCTTATTAGGTGATGTTTCTTTTGTGGGACCGAGACCAGTAGAAGAAAAGTTAGCCAGGGATTTTAATGTTAAAATACCATATTACAAACTTCGTCATTTAGTTAAACCTGGCGTAGTAGGTTGGGCACAGATCAATCATAGATATTCAGCTTCTTTAGAAGATGATGTTTGTAAGTTAGAATATGATCTATATTATTTGAAACATCGTAATTTTTGGTTTGATTTGGTAATCATGTTTAAAGCTTGGCGCATACCTTTTGAAATTCAATCTCATTAATATGAAAATTACTTTTTACGGGGGAATTGATGAAATAGGGGGTAACAAGATCTTAGTAGAAGCAGATCATATTAAAGCTTTTTTAGATTTTGGTAAAAGTTTTAAAGAAGCTG
>CAYNAL010000089.1:0-3358 GCA_964395555.1 uncultured Candidatus Saccharibacteria bacterium | reverse complement strand
CTGTCTTCTTCCTCATCTCCATACGGATCCTTTAATGTAATCTCCAGGTCCCATTTGGCCGGTTCATTGGCTTTGGTAAACATATACATCCGAATGAAGTCGTCAAAGTCGCAATCATCCGTGCGTTCCATGCGTTCAAGATATACTGCGTTGTTAGTGATAATCTTGTGCAGTGGGATCATTTCATCGTCGTCATAAGCGCTGCTTAGTCCCATATCTGTCACGTTGCCGATGTTTACTACCTCATATGGGATTGTTTCCAACTCCAAAATACTGATGATCATGTTAATTGAACTTGCATTTACTGTATTCTTATCCCAACTCATTTTACGCACCACCTCTCTTGTTCGAATAATTTGTAAGCCACCATTAATGAATTATAGGTGACATTGTTCCCGCCGTTAGTGAAAAAAGATTCCAAATACTTCTTTAATTCATCTCCAAACATATATGCATTTCCTGTTTCGTAGAATATCTTTACTGTTTTCCACATTTGTGGTTTGCTGGGAAGAGTTACTAGTTCATACTTATTCCCAACACCACCAGTTCCATGAGCTATTCCACCCTTAGCCACGGCTTCAATAAAGGTATGTAAATCAGTTATGTAAAAAAAGTTGTCTGCACAATGGCAACCAGAATAACGCTCTATGTCGTACAGGTTTTCTTGCCTGGGAACACCCCATAGACTATTATTGATTTGCACAATCTTTGGTTTTTGTTCTTCATCTTTATATTCCCAGTTGCTGCTGTTGAAAAAGTCAAGATGATAATCCCATTTTGGATTATGTGTTCCTGGTACCGATGTTTTCAACAAGTGATTGAGTAACACATTTCTTTCCATTATTTTTCTCCGCATGCTGCCCTTACTGTGCTTTCTATTTTCCGAATTATATCATTAAATTTCAACCATGCAACAGCGGAATCTTGCTTGCCGTAATTACCCTGGAGGTCACATTCATGGTTCTTTTCTGGTACTACAGCTCTGCAGCCCGATGGGCGTTGTTCCCAATCTAACGCACACCCGGTACTAGTTAGAAAGATACACTCTCCGTACCACGCTGGATCGATAATATCATTTCCCCTTATTCGTGGTCGGATGTAATAAGCTCTTCCCCAAGATATTGTGTCAAGGTCGTCATTACCTGGCTCATTATCATCACTTTGCAGTGGGTCGCCTTCCCAGTAATCTATGGAGTATAAACCACTATTGATTGCCTTTAATAGATTATTTTTAATTTTATTACGATTCAGGTCTTTATCAAAATCTTGTGGAAACATAGGTCCTGGCAAATGTCTACAGCATTCTCCTCCGCACTTACTACAGATATCATAATCTTCGTTATTTTCTATCATTTTTATAATGGGTCTCCTAGAGTGTATAGCGGATCTCCTATGATATTGTGAAAACCATTTATGTTTCCCGGTGATATTTCATTTTTAAGTAAACTTTTGCTGCATTTATTGTATCCAGCGCAAATAATTCTGGCCCGATATGTTGAAACATTTTATGACTACTTGTGAAACAAATTAGCGGCGCAGCCTCAATCGGAATAACCATTGATGTTAGATCTCCATCCGTATTTACTACACATAAACCATGTTTGAATCTAGTTTCTTCTGTTTTATAAAAGTAAACACGCAGGATAGAGTTCCACCAGTGTACTACCTCGGGACACTTTGGAAATCCATATTCTATATTGCAATGCAAACAGATGGACGCGGTCTTTGTTGGTTTACAAAATACTGGCTGGTCGAGTGTCGAATCATGCTCACCTGGAATAAAGTGATTCAACAACTTTATTGCCAACGCCATCGTGTTGTGAAAAATATATCCTTCTTCGTCTTGCGCCAACGGCAGGTCGGTAATCGGGATTGGTTTCATGCGCATAGTCAACCAGTCTTCTGGATTATTCCATACGGTAACGCTCATTTACCTCGATCTCTACTCCCTCAAGGTTTACTTTCCAGTCTGGCATGGAAGGATCTACACCAAATCCATAATTCATCCAACACCCTCCGCGCATAACTTTTGGAGCGTTCTTAGAATCAAAGCGCATGGCTTTTTCAAAAATGTACTTGCTTGTTTTTTCAGAAATCCTTGGATATCCTCTAACCTCTGTTACATTATCATAATCTGAAATTACAGCTGAGTACAATCCAAGCACATATTCATCTTGTGTTTTAGCTTCTTTGAAAATTTCATCAATTTTTTCTTCGGTTAGTTTTGTTAATCCTATTAAGTTTATCATTTTTATTCCTCCGTTTCCGTATTTTTTGCTTCTTCCTCAACAGCTTTAATCCGTTCTTTTTCTGCTTCCTCAAGGGTAAGTTTTGATATCCGTAGGGCTTCTTTTCTGGTTACGCTCTTTCCTATCATCTTGTCCCTACCCTTTGGACACCAGGTAGGTATGAATCTCCTTGAGACTACATCGTTTTCTACTCCTATTAATTTGCCGTTATCGCAATATATAGTTAAATCCCTTTCTAACATGTTCCTTCCCTGAACATACAAGAAGTGTTTAGCATCGCAATCAACGCACGAGGTGTGCCCCACCGTTCCAGTACCTAGTTTTCGCAACCTATCGTTGTCAATAATGCGCCGCATTTTTCTTACAGAAGTTGTCATTCTTTTGCGGTGCTGGATCGCATTCATGATGTCCATGCTAGTCCTTCACAAAGATGGAGAATTGTGGATAAAGCTCCACATCAATCCCCAGTTTGTTTAAACTGCCAAGAATATTTTGCAAACGCCAATCGTCTGCTCCGCCTATTTCCTCGCTTATCTTGTCGTTGACGACAAAAACCCTCCCGTTCACTTTCTGGATAATCCTGGCGTTGAATCCAAGCTCAATTAGTTTGTCAACCAAGTGGAACAACCATGCTGTTATTTCTGCATTGTTTGCATTTTGCATTAAAGCTGCAGCATATAATTTCAGATCTAAATCAATTCTCTTCATTCCTTTGTACTCCTTTTCTACTAGAATTTTACTCATGTCACACCTCAACTTCTGTCCGAACATATTCTAAATCTACATCGCACTCTTCGCATATAGGAGTTCCCATTTCACTGAAGAATGTTTGTTCTACTGATACTTCATTATTATATTCGTGACAATCTTCAATTGTACATTTCCAAATCGACCTAACCATGTCGTCTGGAACTGTGATCCATGCTCTTTTAGTCATCAAGGTTGACCATAAGGTTAGTTAAAACTTCTTCCGTTTTTTCGGCAAGGTCTTCCTTTAATATCCAGCGCTCATCTTTTTTGAATATTCCAGCGCTAAGGATTTTTGGTGTTTGTCCCTCAACTTCAATGCGCAAAACAGCATCCCTGATGTAACCACAGTCTTTGTCATT
>CAYNAL010000088.1:0-2828 GCA_964395555.1 uncultured Candidatus Saccharibacteria bacterium | reverse complement strand
AGGATTGTTTTTTCGTTTCTTGAGTACACAAAAATAAGTAAAGCTGAAGTTGGTTTTAGCTGCTAATTTTCTGTGTACTATATCTTTTTTCTCCATGATTTCTTTTAAGGCTTTATAAAAAGGTTCATTAGAATATTTCATACCTAATTTTATTTAGTTTTATATCAATAATAAAAGTTTGTATTATTTATTATTGATATAGTTACTGTATAGATTTTTACTATAACAATTTATTAAGATTTTATAAGAGAATTAAGTTAACAAATTTGTTAACAAACTTAACTGTAAGCCGCTGCTGAACTTATACTTCAGTAAAATGGGAGGCTATAAGTGGTTATTTTTGGTTTAAATCATACCTAATGCAAGAATTTATTTAAAACTGAATATTATTAAATTCAGAAGAGAGAGTGATTGTAAAGTATATATTGTTGTTAAAGCAACATTATGTTATATTTATATAAAAGATAATAGTTAAAAATAGAAATGTAATTTTGATAAAAAAGATAGTAGTCATTATTTCTGATGAAGAAAAGTTGCCAGGAAGGATATAAAGATTTTTAAGGAAAGATTTGGACAGGTTAGCGGATGAATTAAAAAAATATTTAAACAGAATTTCACGAGAAACTAAAACTTTAACCTTTGATTTATAAGTTTTTAAACTTACGAATAATAGTAAAAGTTGATTTTTCTAAAACCAGTTTTAAAACCAACCTAACTTATCTAGAAAGCAGCAAATGGGAATGTTGTATCTGAGATAGATGAGGTGAGTCTTTTATTAGTCTTGGTAACAGTGATTATGTATTTAGATCTATAGCTATAAAACCGGAGCTTTAATAGAAGAAGATGTAAAAATTTTAAAGAGGAAGAATATTGTCTAATGGAGCAGAAAATTGATAATATATATAGAAGTTATAAAGATAATGATAATATAGATGATGAGCTGTTAAGTATATATGGGATAATCCTAGCTAAGTTAGATAGTGAATTATCCACAGAAGAGTGATTATATATAATATCAATAAAACATCATTCTAAAATGAGGCGTAATGGACGAAGATAAAAAAGTAGCCTGTTATGTTAGAGTATCTACTTCTTCACAAACAAAAGATGATAAATATAGTATCCCAGAACAAATTGATATACTTAAAAACATATGTCTAAGAAACAATTGGGATTACGATTTATATCAGGATCTTGGTATTTCCGGTGAAACTATTGATGCGAGACCAAAAATAATAGAGATGCTAAATAATTGTAAAAAGGGTATTTATCAGAGTGTTTTAGTGGTTGACCAGGACAGATTATCCAGGAGTGTTAAAGACCTTCAAATCATAAAAGAAATATTTAAAGATAGACAAATAAAATTAATGTTTCAAAACTCAGTACTGGATTTAAATAATGAAGATGATGATTTTATGTCTGATATCCAGGGAGTATTTAGTAAAAGGGAACTAAGAATTATTGCGAAAAGAACTGCCAGGGGAAAGTACCAAAAAGCTAAACAAGGAAAACTACCCTTAGGAGGAAATAATATACCCTATGGTTATAGATTGGATAAGGATGATAGTATAATTATTGATGAGGAAGAAGCAAAGGTAGTTAAAAATATATTTAAATGGTTAGCCAATGAGGGTTTGTCTTCTTATAAGATAGCTGATAGATTAAATTCTTTAGACGTTCCAACTAGATTTAGTAAATTTGGTAGAATTAAAAGATCTAAAAAATATAATCAGGTTTATGAAAATATATGGACAAGAAGCAGCGTTAAACATATAGTTTCAAAAGAACTTTATTATGAGGATGAATACATTTACGCCAAAAATAGTAAATTTAACTTTATAAACCCTGTTCCCATAAAGAAAGAACCAATAATCTCAAAAGAACTTTTTGAAAAAGCAAAAAAGCAATCCCACTTTAATAGGAGTTCAATTAATAATTCTACAGTTGTTTATATCTTAACCGGGAAAATGAAATGTTTAAAATGTGGGCGCCCGTATTGTGGGGGAAGATATCACAGCCAAAAACGAGGTGTTACTTCTTATTATTATAGAGATATGGGTAGAACCAGTAGAGCCAGAGAATTAGGTTATCTATGTAGCAGTGCCTCAATAAAAAAAGATTTAATAGAGGATGTTATAAAAAATGATATCAGGTATTATCTTTTAAACCCCGAAAATATGAATAAATATTTGTTAGATGACGGTGACAATAATTCAGATGTAGATTTTATAGTACATGAACTTGAAGATAAAAAAGCTAAGATTAATGGAGAAATTGATATGCTATTAGACTTATATTCAAATAAAGATATCCCTAACTCTATTACTACTAAAAATATTGCAAATAAATTAAAAGACAAAGATTTAGAAATAAAAAAGCTAGATAATATAATATATGAAATGAATAACAAAGAGATGGTAGAGAAAGTTAAAATGGAAAAGATTAATAATATTAAAATCCTTTTTAAAAGTTTAATAAAAGGAATAGAAAAACTAGATAATTTGGATTGGAAAAGAATAATAAACAAAATGATTGAAGAAATCGAAATAGATTCAATACATGGCTATGGGAAAACAAATAAGCTAGATGTTTATATAACTTATAATTTTGGTAATCTTTTAGAAAGTAATAAAACTTTGCACTGGGCGAGCGAAGTCCTTAATCCGCCTAGCAACACAACTCTTCACTGGGCGAGCGAAGAGCATAGTACATCCGAGAGAGGTGATTTGTCCGGCAATCCGTGAATCGTCAGCTTCCTTAATATTCATACATAACCATCCGAGCGGTGATCCGGAGCCTTCAATTGATGATATAGAAATAACCCGGCG
>CAYNAL010000087.1:0-3811 GCA_964395555.1 uncultured Candidatus Saccharibacteria bacterium | reverse complement strand
AAAAAATTAACTAAAATTATTACCCATTGGCTCGGCCACAAAGCTATAAAACCCAAAATATTACCTAAAAAAGACCAAAGCATACCTGATAAAGCAACACAAAAGCCTAAAAACATTAACAAAGGTATCAAAGGCACTACTAAAAGATTAGCTAAAGGCGCAATTAAAGAAAAAACATCTTGTTTGTAAAAAATCCAAGGGCTAACCATGGTTAAAGCCGAAGCTGTAGTAGCTAAATTAGCTCTCCAATTTAAAAATGATCTTTTTTCCCCTTTTAAAATTCTTTGCCAAAAAGAACCTAAATATATCAATCCTAAAGTAGCTAAAAAAGACAATTGAAAACCTAAATCTAGAGTAAGAATTAAAGGATTGAATAATAACATGATCACGCCTGCTAAAAGCAAGGCATTAACAGAATAATACGATCTAGATATACGCTGTGCTAAAAGTAAAACCAAGGCCATCATTCCTGACCTTACAACCGAAGCAGAAGCTCCTGTTAACAAACAAAAAACAATAATAGCTAAAGATGAAAAACCAAATGAAATATTTTTTGTTAAACCTAAAAACAAACAAATTTTAGATAAACTTTCGGCTAGGATAGTAAGATTGTAGCCTGATACTGCTACGATATGGCTTAAACCCACTTGGCGTAAAGCATTGCTGAATTTTGCATCAAAACCAGCTGCAGAATTACCTAAAATTAAACCACTAATTAAACTCACCGAAGGTTCTGATATGCTTTTATTCAAACTGTTTTGAAATTTCTCCCCTACCTTATATATCAAACTTAAAATACTATTACCTTGATTGTATCCTAAAACCTTAATTTCAGGATCATACATAGTTAAAAAAATATTGTCTTTTGTTAAATATCCCAAAGGTCTATTTAAAGAATCTGTAGCTAATTTCAAAGAACCTTTTAAAAATAACAAATCACCATAAGAAAAATCATATATTTTAGGTAAGGTCACTAAAATTAATTCTGAAGAAGGTATTTTTTCTTCATTTAACCAAGCTTGAACTATTTTAACGTTAAAACGCATATCCGTGTTTTTCCCTTGAATCTGACTGATTATCTTGCCTGTTAATGTCACCCCTAAGCCATTTTGCTGATCTAAAACTAAATCATATAAAGGATGATGCACAAAAGGCCTAAAAGATAAAAATCTATACACACCTAACAAACAAAAGAAGAATAATAAAATATTAAAAGCTAATTTTTTGTTTCCTTTTTTGAACAAAAAAATAGCAATAAGCGAACAAATTAAAATCAGAAAAAAAACATATTTAAAAACCGCTTGAAAAAGCGGTCCCAATGATATGCCCAAAATAAATGTTAGACACAAATATCTAAAAGCTAAAGCCTTGGAAACCATTTCTTTGTCCTTTCCCCAGGCTGTTTAACTTATTATCATTTTTAAAAAATAAAAGTCAAATTACCTTGCCTGGCAAATTTCAAAAAAAGGTTTCATTTGCAAGCAAAGTTCTGCTAATTCAGTTTTACTTAATCCCCTTAATTGAGAAAAAGAAACATCTAAATTCTTAATAGGAGAAAACTCTTGGAGATAATATCTTTGAGCTGGCTTAATCTCTTCTGCAATCTGCCAAAGATCAGCAATAGTTAAACTCGGATATACCGTGGTACGAAATTCATATGGTAAACCTGATTTTTTAATTAAATCAATACTTTTTTTAATAACAGATATATCGCTATAAATAAATTTCTTGTCCAAAGGTTCTTTGATATCCATAGCAATATAATCAGCTAACTTATCTTTTAAAACTTTTTTTAATACATCAGGATTAGTACCATTGGTATCTAATTTTACTAGAAATTTCATTTTTTTAAGTTTTCTTAAAAAATCCAAAAGATCTGTTTGCAAGGTAGGTTCACCACCTGTCACGCATACACCTGATAAAAAATCTTTTCTGCTTTCTAAAAAATCTAAAATTTCTTTTTCAGAGATAACAGGATGCTTTAATATCAAATCAGGTAAAACAATTTCTGGGTTATGGCAAAAAGGGCAACGCAAATTACAGCCTATTGTAAATAAAGTGGCTGCTACCTTGCCGGGATAATCAACTAACGTTAATTTTTGTATGCCTCCAAAAAGCATGTATGTTTAAAAACTTTTAATTAATATTCTATGATATAAACCTACTATATATCATAAAAATAATTTTTCAAATGATAGCAAAGCAAGCAGTTGACAATAAATCCAAATTTACTATAATTATATCATAGTATAATTTTAGTAAAAAGACCAAAAAACATGTATATTAAGCGCTATTTAGAGGATCTAATTTTAAAATACTTGGATAAACCGGAGATTATAGCTATAGTTGGTCCAAGACAATGTGGTAAAACCACCTTATTAAAAGAAATCGCTGACAAAGTATCAGGCGATATTTTTATAAGTTTTGAAGATCAAAGCATCTTAAGCCTCTTTAATAATAATTTAGATGATTTCATTAATATTTATATCAAAGGGAAAAAATATATTTTTATAGATGAATTCCAATATGCCAAAGACGGTGGTAAAAAATTAAAATACATATTTGACCATTTCCCTATTAAAATTCTTGTCTCGGGCTCTTCTAGCATAGACCTGACCGTTAAAGTATTAAAATATCTAGTAGGTCGTATTTTTGTATTTAACCTATACCCTCTAAATTTTTTAGAGATTCTTAGCTACAAAGATAAAAATTATTATGACTATCTAAAAGAAAAACAAGGTATTTTCTGGAAGAATTTTGAAACAGAAATCAGTCCAGAAGCCCATCAAAAATTAATGAATTTTTACGAAGAATATTTAATTTACGGTGGCTACCCTCGTGTAGTAACTTCAAATAGCATAGAAGAAAAAAAAGAAGTCTTAAAAAGCATATATAACACTTATTTTTTACGAGAAGTTAAAGATATATTAGGTTTAATTGACGATTATAAATTATCAAACTTAATTAAAGGTCTAGCCTTACAGATAGGCAACCTAGTATCCTATAATGAACTTTCAGACCTATCAGGATATGATTATCTTTCTTTAAAAAAATATCTTGGTTTTATACAAAAAACTTTTGTAGCAGATTTAATTAAACCTTATTTTAATAATAAAAGATTAGAAATCGTAAAAACTCCAAAAGTTTATTTCTACGATACGGGCTTACGTAATGCAGTAATAAACGATTTTAGACCATTAGACGAACGTACAGATGCCGGTGCCCTTCTGGAAAACGGAGTATTTCAACAGTTAACCAAAACAGACTATACTTACAACTTCTGGCATTCAAAACAAAAAGCTGAAATTGATTTTGTAATAAACTTAGGACAAAACAAAAAACTAGCATTAGAGATAAAAAACAAGGCTCAAATATTACCCAGCTCTGTTTTTAAAAAATATTACCCGGAAATAAAATTATTTGTTTTGTATAGAAAAATTGCTTCCCAAACACTACCAGATAATCGCCCTATATATATTATTTAACATGTAATATATTTTTAAAAAATATATTTTTCAAAAAAAATTTCTAATAGGAACACCGTGACGTTACATCTTTTGAAACAAGCTATTGTTATAATACAAAACCATATTTTTTTATTTTTCGACCAAAGGGGGTATAACCCCTTTGGTCTTAATGGTTAAATAGTTAAATTGTTAAAAAGCCCGGACAGCACGCACATAGTCTGCGTGGCTCTTATCGAAGTTGGCCTGGCCGCCATCGCCGAAGTACTGGAGCCACGCGGCGTCAGCACTGAACTCCGAAGAACTCCAATAACTGGTACGGGTAAAACCCCCAGCACTTTGAAGAT
>CAYNAL010000086.1:0-2783 GCA_964395555.1 uncultured Candidatus Saccharibacteria bacterium | reverse complement strand
TTACCAAACTCTACCTGCTTTTGAATCAAAGCATGTGTACCTATTACTATCATAGGATCACCTTCTGATAATTTTTCCAATAAAACTTTTTTAGAAACTTTACCTTCTAATTCTTCATCCTTAATTTCGCTTGAAGAAGCTGTTAAAAGAGCCATCTTTATTTTCCCATTTATTAAACGGCTAAAAGTTTGAAAGTGCTGTCTAGCTAATATTTCTGTAGGTACCAAAAAAACAGCTTGATATCCGCTTTTAACGGTTAAAAGGGCGCTAGCTATAGCTATTAAGGTCTTTCCAGACCCTACATCTCCCTCTAAAAGCCTCATCATGGGCCTACCAGAGTTTAAATCATGCATAATCTGCCAGATGACTTTTCTTTGCGCATCAGTCAATTTAAAAGGTAATTGAGCTACCCAATCTTGTATCAAAGGTACATCTAAATCCATTTTAGCTGCTTTAAGGCGTTTATATTTTTCTTTGTCTTTAATGAGATGCAATTGCACTAAAAAAAGCTCTTCGAACAAAAAACGTTCTCTAGCCAAAACAGCATCTTCTAACGAATCTGGGAAATGTATCTGACGTAAGGCTTTTTTCAATTCTAACAACTCATGTCTTTTTCTTAAATCTAATGGTAAAGGATCTATTAACTTGTCAGAAATATTAATGATAGGTTGAATAAAATATCTTAAAGCCCTAGAAGTTAAGCCAGCTGTTTCCGGATATACGGGAATTAAGCGACCCGTATGTCTTAATTTACTTGTCTGATTTTGATATTCTGACGTATTAATAATCTCATATGCTGGGCTAACAAATCCTTTTTTCTTTTTTTTAAAAGAAACTTTGCCTGAAACACTGATTAACGCATCTACGGGTATATTTTTTGTTAAATATGGTTGATTAAACCAAACAGCAGAAATAGAACCAGTTTCATCTTCTAGTTTAGCTTCAGTTAAATACATTCTTCTAGGAAAAATATATTTATTTTTAATATTAATAACCTTGGCATGGATAGTAGCCACTTCACCGTCTTCTAATTCTTCTATTTTTTTGTAATGAGAAAAGTCTTCATAACGAAAAGGAAAATGCCAAAGCAAATCTCTTATTGTAGCGATGCCTAATTTTTCAAAATAATTTAAATACCTTGGCCCTACGCCATGTAATTTAGAAATAGGATCAGACAAAGAAAACATATATTAATTAATAAATAGTGTCCCCACGAGGAGTTGAACCTCGATTTCAGCCTTCGCAGGGCCGCGCTCTATCCATTGAGCTATGGGGACAACGTATTCAATTTAACACATTTTTTCTTGAAATTAAAGCTTTTTTCAGATATACTGGGAGATACTAATATATGGTGGCTATGGTGTAGCGGTTAGCACGAGAGTCTGTGGCACTCTAGGAGAGGGTTCAACTCCCTCTAGTCACCCTGGGTAGAATCGCCTTTTCATTAAGGCGATTTTTTGATATAATAAAAGCAATAATTAAGTAATTAATAATATGTTTAAAGATATAATTTTTGCTATCTTCCAAATACTCTTAATGATATTGCCTATTATACTTCCTTATATTTTTTGTTGGCGTACTAAAAAAAGGGTTTTACAAATTTTGTTTGGCATTTTAACTCTAATTAGTCCTATTATTATGGTTTGGTTGCTGGCAGTTTGGAAAAATTATCTTGCGCATTCTAATCTCTATGATCAATTCTTCAATGTGTGTTTAATGGCATATGTCTTTTTATCTGTTTACATATTAATTTATGCACTGATAAGTATCATAGTATTTAAAAAATCAAAAAAACCATTACCCATTATACCAATGGTTATTGGGATAATTGTCATTGTCTTAACGGTCTGTTCTTATCTTTATCTTTATTTAGACCAAATGTTTGGAAATATAATTCATAATTATTTTTCCTAACGGTATCTATGATGCCAGAGTAATTAATTAAACAATAGTGAGTAGCGGGGTAGGGTAAAAACTTGGAATGTAGATAGTTGTATCATTTATTCTCTCAAATACAATTCTAACGTCCTCTACTACGGCACCCTGGGTAAATCGCCTTTTTATTAAGGCGATTTTTTGATATAATAGAAACAATAATAATTAAAAATTATCAATATGAAGGAAAAAATCAAAATTGGGATAATTATTTTTATAATAATCGGGGTAGGATTAATGAGCTTTTATTTTTGGAATCTACAAAGAAGGGTTGGTATCCATGATATAATATTAAATACTATAAATAATTGTAATTCTGACTCTGATTGCGTGATTGTTCCTGAAGGTTTTTGTGGGGGCGGATCAGCAATTAATAAAAATCATCTTGATGCTTGGAATAAGTATTTAGAATATGAAAGAATAAAACATCAGGGTATTCGTTGTAAACCTATGCCACTATTAAGTAGTTATATAGCAAAATGTATTAATAATAAATGTGTTGCAATACAAACACAAAGTTACTAATAATTCTATTTTTGTCCAAAAAATCTTAATTAAAATATCAAAAATATGTCATTTGTTGCTAAAATAAAAATCAATTGGAAATTTTTAATAATTATAGTTATTTTAATCGTTGTTAGTGTAGGATTAGGAATTTTTTGGCGAAAGATGACAAAACCACCTCAATACGATAGTTCTACAGGGAAATATATATGTAAAGACGGAAGTTTTGTATCACGAGAGAGGTTAGACGCTTATAGGGGAGGAGAAGGTATGAAACCATTTGATAGTGTTAGTAAAGATGCTTTTATTTGTGGTGATAAATTTTGGGTTAAATTAACTGGTGG
>CAYNAL010000085.1:0-2821 GCA_964395555.1 uncultured Candidatus Saccharibacteria bacterium | reverse complement strand
CTGGAATTTCACCATAAGAAATTAAAAATTACATCTAACAACAATAATATCAGATTATTTCATTAAAATATCCTGGGTACTGTCGGTTATGAAAGCTACAAGAAAAGTATTTAATATTAAAATTAAAAAAGAAGAGTTTTTAAAAATAGTATCCCGTAAGACTAGAAATTATTTCAGTCTTTCAAACCAAGTCTTTTTTTAGCTTCAGTCGGGTTAATTCTAAAGAACTCTTTTGGAGGAGAGCGAACAATTAAGCTGTATTCTTCGATATCAAATATTGCAAAATAACTGCCTGCAAATACAATAACTTTATGAATGCTTGACATATCAGCATCACGCAGTTTTCTTATGCCTTTTTCTGCAAGCTTTTTTCCTTCTTCTGTCTGGTAACACGCGTTAAGAGAATACATTACAAGGGTAAGTATAATATGAGAAGTAACTGCAGATTTTTTCTTCATGGGTATTTTGGTTATGTTCCATCCTTGCTTTAATTCCCTAAAGAGGCAGTTTTCAATTAAGCTTCTATCATCATAGTGATCAATTACAATGCAGGGATTTTTAACATCAAGGCTTGTTAAAAATACGACCTGTCTGTCTTTAGGTATTAATCTGTTTTTGTAGCGCACTACAACAACTGCGTTTAAGTTAAAGGCTTTAAAACCTTTCTTGTAAATATTTTTTAATGCATCGGCAGTATTGTACTGAGAGTACGAAGAAAGATTTTCTATTCCTATGCAAGCATACTCTTTAGCGCTGCCTTCAAAGCATCCCTGTGTTTTGCTAAGCTCTCTTGCATCTAAAGATACGCCCATATTTTTTCTTGCCCTGACAATAAAATCAGTTTTTAGCTTGTTTTTTAATTCAAACAGAGCTTTTCCATTAACAAAACCCGCATCAATTAAGAGAAGCTCTATCTTACCGGACACATTTTCTCTTGCGCTTTTAACAAGACTTGTCATGTGTTTTGATTCATGATCTGCTATCTTTACTACTTTTGCGCCAACTACTACTCTTGATTTTACCTCCCATACTACAATTAACTTAAAACCGTATACTATTTTATTGGTTTGGGTATATTTTTTTGTAAGTTTGTCATATTTTCTTATCGTTACTCTCTTTAACCCGCACCCCTCACATTTTTCTGTTGTAGGAATATCTGTTGCATCCATGACAAATACGGAGCTTTTAAGAAAATTCCTTTTGACAAGAGATTTTACTGTCAGCGAAAGTATCTTGTTTACTTCGGACGCGCTCAGCCTTTCAAGCATTCTTGATAGCGTACTTTTGTTTAAGGGGATAGAGCCGCCTTTGCCTCTTTTGCACGAGCCTTGCCTTATCTGGATAGCAGTAAAGCCAATCAGTTTAAGAAGAGATACTTCCCTAAATAAAAGATCGGGTATTTTATTCATTGAAGATATTCCGAGTAAAATCTTAACGGAGTATGTTGTAATTAGTTTTACCAGGGGAATTAATATTCTTCTGTAGCCTTTCGCCTCTACATCTATTATGTTAAAAAATCCTATCTGGTTTAAAAAGGAAAAGAACTTATCGAGAAAGCCCCAGCCGGTGCCGGTTATTGTATCAAGAGAGCCCTCTCTTACAAGACCGGCTACCTTCTTGTCATTTCTTTCATAAAATTTCCAGTTTAATTTTTCATCCATCTTCTTTAACAGCCGCCAGACTAACGGTATTGATCTTTTCGATTTCATCCATTAAAGACAGTATATCTTTATTTATTATGCCTACCATTGCCCTTAATTTTCTAAAACTTTTGTAATTGTCATTTAATATTTTTGCCCTTTTACTTACATCTTTTTTTAGAAATATCATTTTTGTTTTACTGTTTTCTTTATACGTTAAGTAATAGAACGGGCCGTGAAGACTGCCTTTGCTGCATTTGCACCCGCTTTTGCCGCACATTATATATTTTTCCACCACTGAGCCAGGCAGCATACTTTTTCTTGAAAGAGCATTTATCATTTCCATTTCAAGTTTGAAACGCTCAACGTTTAAGTCCTTGATTTTTTTCCTTATTTGGGGTAAATCCATTATCTTAATTGTATATATTATTTTTACAGATAAGATTTTAAACTAAAAAAAGACAATTGTCAAAAAACTTAAAAATTTAGGGTAAACCGACTTAAAATTTAAAGAATTAAGCTTTAAATTTTAGATGGAATCCTTATAGTGAAATTTTAGAAATCTTTTTGTTATCTTTCCCATTTTTTACCTTCCTTTGTTTATCTTTTGTTTATTTTAAATAATTATTTAAGGCGCCGTATTAAATAAATTACATAGTCCAATGAATTTATAATTAGATATTACTAAATAAATATATCGTATATTTTCATTAAAACTTTAATTTATTATTCAAAATATTAAAAAAAGGTTATTTAAAAATATTATTTAAAGACAAAATTAAAATACCTGTGATAATCAGATATATAATTAATAGGAATTGGAGTTAACCCACTCCCTTGGACACGTTGTATAGAAAGTGCTATAGATCATTCTTAAGCGACACCTCGTTCACTTAATATGCATATGGGATTAAAGATGATACAGCTAACAGCGTCTGGAATTGTCCCTTTCCTATAATCCTAACTCAGTCCGTGACAAATCCGTGACATTAAATTGGTATTTTAGTATAAAGACAAGCGTTGGGGCACACAAATCCCCTATTCGGATATATGCATGTATTACCAGTTCATGGTGGTCCTAACAATTGAAAAGTCGAATCAAATTATTAAAGAACTGCTAAAATTTAAGGAATTTGATTATTAAATTCTAATATTTTTAATGAATTTTATTTTAAATAATT
>CAYNAL010000084.1:0-3169 GCA_964395555.1 uncultured Candidatus Saccharibacteria bacterium | reverse complement strand
ATTGCTGATCATTAATATCTGATGTTTTTACTCTTTGTACTAACTCATATTATGTAAACCAGTACAAATCTTTGACAAAAAGTTTGTAGAGCATATAATGAAAATGGTCAGTAATGATCGGATTTTAAGCTTAAGGGCTCCACAAGGAGTCCTTTTGGCTTTTAGATGATTTTATTTTGTAGAACTTGTATCAAATTAAAAATTAGAACGAAAAATAAAAACAAAAATACCACTTAAAAAGCGGTATTTTCGTAATGCTTGCCTTCAGCATATACGTATAGCCGAATAGGGCTGACGCCCCACAAGCATGTTTTCAGTATAGCTCAATAAAAATATATGTCAAATTCTCGCATCACATCATATAAATGACACCCTGCAAGAATAATTAAATTATATAAACAAATAGAAAGAGCCACGAAGCGTGGCTCTTTCCGAATGATTGTCTTAATTGTAGCAAATAATTATTTAAAGTCAATGATCAAAAAATATAAACCCCAGCGGACCTTACGGCTGGCTGGGGCGCTAATACTTTTATATTACTCCTCTACTATGCTTTGTCAAATGTCAGTGATTATATAAAAAACAAACAACGGCTCCCGCCGCTGTTCGTTGACTTGTTCTAGCTAATGCCATAACAAGGATTTAATGTTTTTATGCTATTCCTATTAAATAAAACTGTCAAATCCCAATATTAATCCGTGTATATATCCATTAGAATATTTTTTAAATTGTTACATTTTGAAACAATTTTTATAACAATAATTGTTATTTTTTTGTTTTTGCTTCAAAAATATGTTTTAAACATAGTGTAAAAGCAAAAATCCGATAAAAATCATATTTTCAAAAATCTATTATAGCGTGCTATTCATTTTCTCTCTGGTCAAAGGGTCAACGTTCCCTGTAGTCTGACACCATATTTAGCTTGGAATTAATGTTTTATCAGCCTATATAATTATTTCTCAAATAATTTTAAATATTCAGAGAACACAAATAACCGATTTCTTTTAAACCCGGTAATTTCTTTAAAAATACCAATCTTTTCAAATTGTTTGATCAGTATATTTGCTGAAGGGTGAGTTATTTGTAATTTTTCAGCTATCTTTTTAGTGTTTAAGATAGGTTGAGAATACAAATATTTTAACAATTCTTGTCCTATTTTCGCTCTTTTACCCAAAGACATAACTTTTTGTTCAGATTGATCTCTAAGGACAATAATCTTTTTAAATGTTAATTTACCTTTTTTTGCCGTTTCCACCACGCCAACTAAAAAGAATTTGATCCAATGGTCTAGATTATTGGAAGTTCGCACCGTAGTAAGCGCATCATAATAAGTGCCTTTATTTTTTTCAAAAAAATCAGACAGATATAATGTTGGTTTTTGCAGAATATCTTGAGACACAAGATAAAGAGTAATAAGTAATCTACCAATACGACCATTACCATCTAAAAATGGATGTATGGTTTCAAATTGATAATGGGAGATGGCAATTTTAATCAAATGGGGTATATTATTTGTCTTGTTATGCCAAAATTTTTCTAAGTCGCTAAGCAAATCTGGTACTTCATTTGGATGTGGTGGAATAAACACTGCATCTTTCAATGTTGCCCCGCCAATCCAATTTTGGCTAATACGAATTTCTCCAGGATTTTTATATTTCCCTCGCACACCAGCTAATAAAATCTTATGAGTATCTTTAAGAAGTCGTATTGAAAGCGGAAGTTTTTCTAACTCAGCAATCGCAAAATCCATTGCTTTTGTATAATTTTGAACTTCTGCCCAATCATCTCTTCTTTCAGGATCAACTTCTTCTTTGGGTAAAAGCGCCTCATCCATTTTTGTCTTAGTCCCTTCTATTTTGCTAGACGTTGTAGCTTCTTTAAAAACGTGCATACGAATAAAAAAATCTACATCAGGTATAAGCAAGGAGTAGGCATTTAATTCTCCTAAATATCTGTTTGCTTCTTCGAGTAAAACATCAATTTTTGAATCTGACCATTTAAAAGCCCCATTAATTAAAGATGGAGAAAAACTCTTGTATTCGTGTTGCTGTTTGTATACACCTGATTTAAATGTTGTATTTTTCATAATATTAACTTTACATATAAATATCTATATGTAAAGTTTAGCATCTAACTTTACATATGTCAAATCATATTAAAAGACCATATTTTTAAAAAAACCTTTAACACTTGTATACCTACAATGAATATGATTGAAAGACTCTATATATTTAAGGTCTCATGGAGTGCAATATGTTAGTGAACTTGTCAGACTATCGCACAACAGTTTGATTCAGGAATCTATGTTGTTAGGCTCGCAATTATATTGAACATTACCCATATGAATGACTATTGCGACAATTTATGATTTATGATATATAATTAAATTGTAGCGAAAGCTATCCTCGCCTATAGGATATTAGGATTGTATTTATGCCTCCCGACTTTTGTCGGGAGTGTTTTTTTAGGGATATAAAAAATAAAATCGCTCAGCTAAAAAATCGTTTTCTATATAATTTACTACATGACCACTACATGACTTTTGGGCTGAAATACTGTGTTTTTTGAATTTTAAAGTAAATTTTCCTAATACTACTACATGATTCTATGCCCAAATTGGAACATATTCTTTTGGTTTTTCTGATTCTTTTATGGGCTTTTTCTCTATCAATAATAAATAATTACGCTGCCATCTTGAATAAATCCTTTATACTGATCTTTTCTGGGTTAAAATTTGGTTTTTTCTTTTTGGGAACAATTCTATTGGCCGCTACTATACGCAACATATTAGTCACATCTTCATTGGTATTTATAAAAGATATGTCTTTTTCTGCATATAATCTCTCTTTCATTAATAACAAGGCATGGGCAGCTGAGCGAGAAACAACTTTTACATTAGAAAAATCCAAATTAATCGATTTAACATCGGTTTTTTTAATAATTTTTTCTAATATATCAACTATATCACGAGAACCTAAAATCGGAGCTAATAAACGAGAAATCATTAAATTTTTATGTACTTTTTTAATATTAGGCATATTTTTGTTTTATTATATCAAAAAAATCATTTTTTAACAATTTCTCGTTTTTTATTCTAATAATAATTAATTTTACATATGAAAAAACAAAAAACACCCGTTTAGGATGCTTTTCACGTTTAGTATTTTCA
>CAYNAL010000083.1:0-2879 GCA_964395555.1 uncultured Candidatus Saccharibacteria bacterium | reverse complement strand
AGACAACCTTAACAATCGTCCAAGAAAGAGACTCGGCTGGCTTACCCCATTAGAAGTATTTACAACAGAACTTAATAAGTTTAATATCAATGTTAATAATATAAACATGTCAAGTGTTGCGCTTGTGGGTTGAATTCAGTTGTTTTTTATTTGACTTTTTTTGTTATTAAATGTATAAAAATATTAGCAAAGGGGTTTTTAAACCTCTTTTAAAAATCTATAAATAAAGAAAAGGAGATGGAATGTTTGGTGAAATACCTTTCGAGGTACTTTGGTGGAATGGGAACGATAGCGTTAAAGCTGCCAAAGTCTGTAAAGCCAGAGATGCATATTATAACCCCTGGTGGGTAAGCGAAAATCCTAAAGTATTGGCATGGGCACAATTGCAAGAGCCCGTGCTAGTAATGCCCAAGGAAAGATATCTCTACGCGCTATTTACTGTTCTCAAGAGAGAGGTGAGTATGCAAGAAGTTGAGCAAAACTCTCCTGGACTCATGAAAGAGCTGATGAAAGTAGTGACTATAAACCAGGCGGTAGATATAGAAAACCTGTGCCGCCTCAAATAAAAAAATAACCAACAAAAAAAGACCGGTCAATGATCGGTCTTTTTCATTTCTTATATCTTTCTTGTTGTTAACCAAATCTTGCCCCAATCAGCCTCTAACTCTTTTTTCAAATCAAATTTATCTAAAGATCCAACCTTAACTGACGCTGCATTAGTTTCTCTTTTTAACCAATCTAATTGATTACTAATTATTTCTAATAACTTACCTTCTGCTAACAAAGATATTTCAATACTATCTTTCGGTGTATAACCAGCCTCTTGTCTAGATTCTTGGATTAATCTAGTTATTTTCCTTATCATGCCTTCACTTTCTAATTCTGGAGTAAGTTTTGTATCTAAACTCATTTTTTCTTCTAAATTTTCATCAAAAATAGTTTCTTTAACATTGATTTCTTCTTTTAACAAGTCCCAAAGATTTGATTCTTCTTTACCCCAAGACCAATTTTTCTTTTTAAGATTTAAAGATTGTAATGGTTGCCTTAATTTTAAACCAGCTTTTTGACGTAAAGCCAAAGCTTGAGTAGCTATATCTCTTACTTGATCCATGGCTGACAATATCTCATCGTTAACATCACATATTTCTGGCCAATCAGTTAAATGAATGCTAATTAGATCATTGTCTTTCTTTAAATCTTGCCAGATTATTTCAGTAACAAAAGGACAAAAAGGAGCTAACACTTGGATAAATTCTTTTAATACTTTATTCATTATCCAAGAAACCAGATTTAATTCTTCTGGATTTTGAGGTTTTTGAAACAAACGTCTTGATCTTCTAATGTACCAACGTGAAAAATCATCTAAAAAACTATCTAAAAGTCTGGCAGCAACATTAATTTCATATTTTTCGAGATTATCTTTAACTTCTTTTTTAATTTTCTCCCAATCTGATATTAACCATCTATCTAAAACACGATATGATTGCTCGTCTGGTTTTATTGCTTCTCTGTTAGCATATGTTTGGTAAAAAACAAAAACATTATACAAGGTAGACAAGAAGCGACGCTGAACATTTAATAAATCTTTTTCTGAAAAACATTTAGCTTCACCAGCTGACCCAACTGCAAAAAAATACCATCTCAAAGTATCTACGCCATATTTATCTATAATATAGCTAGATTCTATTATATTCCCTTTAGATTTAGACATTTTGTCTCCTTTTTCATCTAAAATTAAACCTAAACAGATAACATTTTTGAAAGGTGTTCCTTTCTGTAACAAAGTGCTAATGGCCATTAAGGTGTAAAACCAACCTCTAGTTTGATCTATGGCCTCACAAATGTAGTCAGCGGGAAAAGCTTCATTTTTTTCTATTTTCTCTTTGTTTTCAAAGGGATAATGCCATTGACTATAAGGCATAGCACCTGAATCAAACCAACAATCAATAACATCCGGTACTCGTGACATTGTTTTCTGACATTTAGGACATTTTAATTTTATCTCATCGACGTAAGGGCGATGTAAATCTAATTCTCCCAAATTATTAAAAGGTAAAACAAAAGGTAACTCTCCAAAACTAGCTAACTCAGGGTAGCCATCTCTATTTTCGCAATTTGAAGAACCTTCGCCTGAAAGAATATTTTTTAAAGCCCATAAAGGATCACCATGGCTAACAAAAAGAATATTTTTATTAGAATATTTTATTTTTGCTTCTGACATGGCTTGAATCATTCTTTTTGAAACTTCTTTTAAATTTTCACCACCAGGTAAATTCTTTTTAAATTTTTCACAAAAAGATGTAAACAAATGACGTTGTTTCTCATTCTCTAAGCCATTAAGCTCTCCCATATCTACTTCTCTTAATTTTTCATCAAAAACAACAGGTACATTTAAAATTTTACCTGCTATCTCGGCTGTTTCTTTGGTACGATCTAAATCAGAAGAAATAATCAAATCTATCTTAAAATCTTTTATTTTATTTGCAGAATCTTCTACATCTTTTTTACCTTTTGCAGTTAAATGATTAGGCCTTTTTTCAGGATATGAAGAAGCAAAATCCTCTACATTTGAATCAGCTTGACCATGTCTTAGATAATAAAAATTCGTATTTGAAATAGCTTTTTCTTTTAATTCTTTCAAAGACCCTATAGCTGTTTTTTCTCCACAATCATCACATACCCAGATATTTAAAGGTGTACCCCAATATCTTTTACGAGATAGTGCCCAATCGCGTACTTCTTTTAACCATTCTCCAAAACGACCTTCTTTAATATATTCTGGTACCCAGTGAACAGTTTCATTGTTTTTTACTAATTCTTCTCTTAACGTACTCATTTTAATAAACCAAGTTTCTAGGGGATAAAACACTAATGGGCTA
>CAYNAL010000082.1:0-3138 GCA_964395555.1 uncultured Candidatus Saccharibacteria bacterium | reverse complement strand
AAGCGGTTTTGGCAAAGTTTGTAAGAAATGTGAGAGTATTAGAAATCATAATGGTTATATTAAAAGGAACGAAGCAAAAATTGCAAAAAGAAATATTAAGCCAACGGATTCAAACTGTGACTTTGCTTGTATCAGGCCGCCTCACCGCTTTGTGTTTCGTTGTGCAATTAACTCGCTTCATAAATGCAGCAAACCAAAAACCTTTTGTTGTCCCACAATAAGAGAAGAAGAGACTTTACATACTTCAAAAAATATGTTACACTATAGAAAATTGATGGATAATAGGAGGAGCAGAATTGAAGGGAATAAAAAAATTCCAGAAATTCAGAACTAAGTTTCTTGTTGGAATTAAAAACGAAAAGAAAGTATTATTATATATTAGAGATCACCCAGAAATATTAAAACCATTAAAAGGGCTAATAGAATTCGCTCGAGAGCGGCTTGGATATAGACCAACGTTTTTTTTGGATCTATGGGAGGAGCTGACAGATCGGCACATCGATTTTATAGTTAGGAAGCCAACTAGTGATAAATCAATTGTATTTCCCAGTCTTGATTCTCTTATATTAAAGAGTGAAGAATTATTACAAAAGAATAAATGCAACGGGTGGATTCATGTTACCTTTGACTTAGAAACTGGTGCGAATGGTGTGGATGGATATTCTTCATTGGGGCAGGTAGAAGAATTAGGAAACAATAGTAATGACTGACCTTATCGATATATCTGAAATTATTAAGGGTGCCAATGAGATGTTGGCTGAGGTTGTTTGGCAATATGTTAAGGGTATTGAAAATGTAAAAGCGGTTTGTTTTAGAGGCTGCTAAATGGTCCGATACTGAAGTGAATGAGCATAACAAGAAGGAGGAAAAGAAAGTGGTAGAATTAGCAGAAATTAAAAAGATTGTATTAAAAATAGGTGATAAAGAGTTAGAAATTACTTTGGATGAAGCTAAAGAATTAAAAGATCTTCTTGTAAAAACATTTGGAAGTGATAACATAAATTACATCCCATTCACATACCCTCAACCATATTATCCGGTTTATCCAAGGCCATACTATCCATACCCTGATTATGGTCCGACTGCCGTGCCGTGGAATCCAAATACATCACCGTATATAATTACATCATCAAGTGGCACAACATTTGATCCAAATGTAACATTTAAAGTGGTTGGGTAATAAAATGCCAAAGGTTACCCCTGGTTGCACTTATATTGTTGAAGTAGATAAAATTATGAATACTATATGGGATGGGATGAAAGATATTATTGAGGTTAATATGGTTTGTTTCCATCCGGCACGTGGTGATGTTGTACTATTTATAGATGATGACGAGGATGATGTAGCAGCCTATAAAATGTATGAAGCACAAAGATTAATAACGAGGGAACATAAGGAATGGTCTTTACACTTTACGTTATCTGATTATAGCCCACCTGACAATGATTCTTTAGGATGGGAAAAGTGGTATATAATGAAAAGGAATGAAATATTAAAATGATGTTTTTCTTTTATTTCTTTATTGGACTAGCTATATTAGCCATTATATTTCTTGTACTGGCATTTTGTAATACTAAAATGCCAAATAAAATTTGGTTTTGCATCACTTTTGGATGGCACCTAAAACCAATTAACATAAAAAATGATGTAGCAGGAAGCTTTGGGATCTGCCCTAGATGTGGAAAACAGGTTCTTCAGGATTCACAAGGGAGCTGGTTTTAACATGAAAAAGAAAACAACAATAGGACCATGCTGCTTTGGTTTACATGAGTTTGAGAATTGGCCAGACCTTATTGAAGAGGGCGAGAAGTGTTTGTGTGGAGCTTGTGTTGCCCACTGGAAAATATGTGATAAATGTGGCGGTAGAACCCTGACCATAAAATTGAAGGAGAAAGATGGAATCGCTTGAGGAAAGATTTTGGAGTAAGGTAGATATTCCGTTGGATGACGATGGAAAACCAGATAAAGAGGAGTGCTGGTTGTGGAAAGCTTCTGTTAACAGTGATGGTTACGGTCATTTGGGCATTAGTGGAAAAACGGTTAAAGCACACCGGGTTGCCTTTTGTTTAGAAAACGGAGATTTCGATGGAACAAAGTGTGTTTTACACCGCTGCGATACTCCAAGATGTTGCAACCCAGAACACCTGTGGTTGGGAACGATAAAAGATAACAACCAAGATTGTATAAAAAAGGGGAGGGATAATAAAGCTTGCGGAGACAAGAATGGAGCTAGGGTACATCCAGAAAGGATGCCCCGTGGAGATAAGAATGGATCAAGAACTCATCCAGAAGGGCTAGCGCGAGGAGATAGGCATTATTATAAAACTAATCCAGAAAAAATACTTCGCGGAGAAAACCACGGGAGCGCTAAACTAACTTGGAAAAAAGTAAGAGAGATAAGAAACAGTCCAGAATTACAAAGGGAGCTGGCTATAAAATATGGTGTTTGCCAAACAACTATTTCTAGAATAAAAATTAATAAGATTTGGAAAGAACAGGAGTTTGTTGAGAATGAATAAAATACTCGAGGGGGTTGTAGGCTCATACGCATACGGACTAAATACCGAGAATAGTGATATAGACCTTGGCGGTATTTTTGTTGCTCCAACAAAAGAAGTGCTCAGTCTTAAAAAGCCAGAAGAAACAATACAACACAGTAAACCAGATTATGTTTTTCATGAGGTTGAGAAATTTATGCGCTTGGCGATGAAGGCTAATCCGTCAGTACTTGAATTATTGTATCTTACAGAATACACCAATCTAGAAGATCATGGTAGATTACTAATCCAATATAGAGATCGTTTTTTATCTAAATTAATATTTAAAAGTTATGGCGGATATGCCCTGGATCAGGCAAGGCGGTTGGAGGCGCGGGGGCATAGTTTCTCAAGTTCAACCCTAAACAGAACTGAAAAACATGCCAGACATTGTTTTCGTTTATTGGAACAAGGGGCCGAACTTCTAAGTACCGGTTCTCTGACTGTAAAAATACAAAATTCTAACAAGTATACGTTTCTTCAATCTTTGAGCCACGAGGAAATTATAAGGTTGTTTAAATCCGAATTTGATAAATTCAGTTCCATAAAAACGGACTTGACAGATAAGCCTGATGGTGGTACTATTAATGAAATTTTATT
>CAYNAL010000081.1:0-4146 GCA_964395555.1 uncultured Candidatus Saccharibacteria bacterium | reverse complement strand
TAAATCAGACAATACCCCTGTTAAAGCCAAACCTTGGCTATCCGTGTTATAAGAAGTATCTGAGCCAACCCAATTATTATCTTTTAATTGATATAAACTGATTTTAGCACTTACAGCTGGGTTTAAGTCAGAAAGATTAGTCACCCAATAAAGATTACGCCAATTTTGAGATTTATTTCCTAATTCAGATTGGCTAATATCTATATTTTGATAATCAGGTAAAATTTTCTTTTCTACCACGGAAAGATTAGTAACACTTAAAAATGTTTTTTCACGTATCAAAGTTTTCTTATCCTCATAATCAGTATCGTAATAATTCGGATTAGTTAAAGTTATAATATAGTGACCCAAAGCATCAGGAAAATATTTTTTCAATTCTACATCAAAATAGTTTTTCACCCAATATTTTTTAGGCAAATCTATCCTCTCAATTTTTTTCTCTTCGCAACCATATGTTTTATCAGAATCATAATAATCACTGGTAGCTTGCATAAAATTGAAAGCGCTTAGACGGCATATTTCTAAATCAGCATAATCCCAATTTTCAGCAGCATATGTTAATTTAGTTTTGTTAGAAGTTGTTACATTAAAGGCTTTTTGCAAATGGAAAAAACCTAATCTATTATACGGCATATCCCCAGTTTTAAAGCTTGATGAAATATTGTTTTTTTGACCAAAAACATCTTCCATATTCACATTCAAAACATAATTAGTCTGGGGCATCAAACCATAGACGATATTAGTAATAAACCAATTATTTGGACACTTAGTGTCACTTGTTTCTTCTACGCGATAAGATTCTTGCCAGCCCCTGACTTCATATTCATTGTCCAAAATAATTGATTTACGATAATCTTCGCGAGCAGGAGGTATTAAGGGCGTATTGGTACAAAGCATAAGCCTAGTTAAGCTTGCTGTAGTAGTATTAGACGATGATACAAGGCAATTTTCTTCGTTACCATTACAAACCATTTTTTTATTTTCTAAAACAGGAAAAATCTTTACTAAAATTTTATAAGGCTCTTTGTTTAAAGACAAACCATCAATATTAACTATTTTTTCAAGACTTACTTCCCATTGATCCCCTATTTTAATTTCCCCTTCTTTAAAAGTCAGATATATTCTTTTTTTGTCTTGTGTTTTTTCACAAATCACATTATCGCCCAACATAATATTAGCATCTTTGCATTTTTCACCATATCCTGTTTCTTTTAAATGTGCAGAATTAATCCTCATAGCATTTAAATCCATATCTTCATAAAAAGAAATCCAAAGTTTGCCCCTGGGATCAAAGAAATCACTCTGGGCATATGATGTTCTGTCTGATTCCGCGCTAACAGAACTAACTACGTCAGTAACATTAAAAGCTACTTGTCTTGATTCATTTAAAATAATATCACCTTCTTCGGGATAGGCCTTATTAATAACTAATTTATAATTATTATTAGCATCCCACATTTTTGCTCTGCCAAATCTATCTTTTAACCCATATATTTCTAAAGTAGTTTTATCCACCGTACCATTCTGGTTAGAAGCAGATGATAAGAAATTTAATTTTAAAGCTGCGGTAAGATTATTTAACCAACCAAAAGATGGATTGGAAGAAATATTATTTTTAACAATCTTTTCATTTTCATCTAATGATCTATATTGTATTAAAATCGGCACTGATTCTCCAGTAGGTGTTACTGGTTTTTGGCCTGGCATGGGTGGATTTAAACTTAAACTTGAAGTAATTCTAGTTACTGCAATTTCCTTTTTAATTTTTTCTAAATCAACTGCTTGATTAAATTTTAAAATGACAGGCTGATTATATGCAGCTGTATTCTGCTCTAAATCTATGTACCTCAAAGGCCTTGTTTGAAATTGAACCTCTGCGCCTTTTAAAGAAAGATTGTCCATGGAAACCAAACCAGATTTTATTGTAACCTTATAATTAGAAGATCTTAATAATCTTTCTTTAGGAATAAATTTCAAATTACTAGTTGTGATCCATTTATAATGACCTTCTGTTTTTGGCGTAATCTCTACGGGTAAATCTTTAGCCTCAGAGACAGACAAAGTTGTCAAAGGCACCATGGGTCTATTAAACACTATAGTAATATCAGAATATTCGTTAGCTTCCGAATCTTTGTTGGGGAAAATTGCAATAATAGCAGGGTCTTCAACCACCATAAAGTCAGCACTAATTTTGTTGTTTTCTGCTAAAGCTAGAGTTGCTTGGTAATAATGATTTAAAACTAAAGGATCTTTAGGCTGATAGATTAATTGATTCTGCGTTGTGCTAGCTACCCATTTTCCCAATATCTCAGGTTGAAAACTGATTGCCTGTGCCATTTCCGGAGAAAACTTAATGCTTTTGGGTAAATTAATTAAAATAGCTGCATTTTGAGAAATTTTTTCTTCTACCAAACGATATACCTTGGTATAGGCAACATTACTTTTTTCCGGTTTAGGCCAAAAAGTAAAAGCCAACCCTATTAAAATAATTAGAAAAAGCAAACCTAACACTTTTGAAAAACTAATCTTTTTTCGTATTTCTGCCATATATTTTTAAATTAATTAATTTTTAAAACCTTAATTTATATAAATATTATACTATAGATATTTCTCTTTAGCAATATTGTGCTCTTTTAAATTTTTACTATAAATAACCCTACCATCTTCTGTGGTTAGAAAATAATAATAATCAGTACTTTGCGGATTTAAAGCTGCTTCTAAGCTTTCTTCCCCGGGATTACAAATGGGACCTAAAGGCAAGCCAACATTTTTATATACGTTATACAAAGAGTTAGACATCTTGTCTTCCCAAGACAAATCTTTTTCCCCAGATTGTAAGTCATAAAACAAAGCGCTATCTAATTCCAAAGGAATATTTTCTTTTAATCTTTTCCATATAATTCCAGAAACTTTTCTTTTATCTTGTAAACCCATTACTTCTTTTTCTAAAAGAGAAGCCACGATCACTGTTTCAAACACAGTATGATTAGATTTTGAAAAATTTAATTTTTCCCAATGATTATCAAAATTAGCTAACATAAGTTTTATTGCCTCTTCTAATCCCTGATTGTTTAAAGCAGAAGAAACCTTATATGTATCAGGAAACAAATACCCTTCTAAATTAGCTAAAGGTGGTTTGTCTTTTAAAAAAACAAAATCAACAGAAAAAATTTTTAAAGATACCTCTTTGGGATAATCAATATAATTTATATTCGGCCAGCCTGTTAAACGATAAAAAACGTCTCTTTTAGGCAAACCCAATCTTTCTAATTCTCTAGATATGTCTTTTAAAGTCCAACCTTCTTTAACAGTAAAATTAATATCTTTTACAGACCCTCTAATCAATAAATCAATTAAAGAAACAATGGGCATTTTTACAGTTATATTATAATTTCCAGCTTTTAATTTATTCTTGCTACCATGGATTAATACTGATATTTTAAAAAACAAAGTATTTTTAACAACCCCTGATATTTTTAATTTATTAGAAACAGTTTGCCAATTTTCACCTTTATTAATTTCTAAAGTTACAAGAGCATTATTAACCGTTGAATCTTTTTTCAAAAACAAATAACTTTTAAAAAATATAAAAGCACATGACAAAAAAACAACTATCAATAAAATTAATATAATCTTAAAAAAAATGTGTTTCCAGACTTTAAATGACATATATAAAATTACCAGCCACCTCCACCTCCGCCACCACCGCCTCCTCCAGAAAATCCGCCTCCTGAAACCCCAGACCTACTGCCTACTGAGCTAGAAATACTGGTAGAAATATTACCAATAGCCGAGTTTAAAGAATCAAAAGAATTAAAATTAGAGCCAGCTGCCATGACAAACCAAGCTGGGTGGTAAGAATCAATATACTCCTGACCATAGATAGTCTTCATCTTATTAATCCATTGTTTGGTCATACCGAACAAAATAGCGTAAGGTAATAATTTTTCAAAAATATTTTCCTGTTCGTAAAAACGCTGACGATATTTCTCGGCTACGTTCATATATAATTTGAAACCCGATATTTTCCAAGCCAATTCAGCGCCTTTCTCTGTTCTTTTAGGCATAATCCTATAAAAAAGCGTTAATATCAAAAACGATATTATCAAAGCGGGGTATACTAAAATCCCAAGATAATCATGTACA
>CAYNAL010000080.1:0-3254 GCA_964395555.1 uncultured Candidatus Saccharibacteria bacterium | reverse complement strand
TGCGCGCTTATTGTCCGGAATGAGGAACACTATCTTCCGCAATGTTTAAAGTCGATAGAGGGTGTAGACGAATTAATAGTTGCTGACACTGGGTCAGAAGATAAAACGGTAGAAATAGCAGAATCGTTTGGAGCAAAAGTCTATACTGATTATAAATGGAATGATGATTTTGCTGAAGCAAGAAATTATGCTTTATCAAAAGCTACCACCGATTGGATGTTAGTTATAGATGCTGACGAATATTTGGAACCAGGCGGAATAGAAAAAATAAGAAATGTAATAAATAAAGTAGGGCCAGAAGTTAAAACCGTTTATTGCAAAATGGTTGCGCGTGGTAATGGTGCTAGCCATAATTTTATAAGGTTACATCGCAGGTGTCCGGAAGTATATTGGTGCGCACCAATACACAATTACTTATCGGTTGCTAGCGGTCCTGTAGAAGATATTAAAATAACATATTCATACTCTGATGCACATCAGAAAGATCCAGACAGGGCAATGAGAATATTAACAAAATATGTTAATAATCATCCTTCATGTGGGCGAGAACGTTTTTACCTTGCGAGAGAACATTTTTATAGAAAAGATTACCAAAAAGCATTTGACATATATAAAGAGTATTTAAAAATTGCTACATGGCAACCTGAAATTTGTGATGCGCTAATAATGAGCGCACGTTGCGAATGGGCTCTTGGGCATGGTGATTCTGCAAGAGAATACGCAATGAAAGCGGTATTAAAAAATACAGATTTTAAGGAAGCCATAATGTTTCTTGCTGATGTATCTGGTCCTGGAAATAAGAAGCGCTGGACAGAATTTGCTAGTGGTGCCAATAATTCTGGCGTGTTGTTTGTTAGAGATAAGGCCGAAGGATCTTGATGAAACTAGTTATTTTTCTTCCAACTCATGAACGTCCTAAAATGTTACTAAATTTACTAAAGGATATTGACAGAGAAAGAAAAATAGCTGGTGGATTATGTATCAAACTCTTAATTTTTAATGATGGATCTACTATGGATTATAGTGAAGTAAAAGAATATCTTTTTGATAAGTTTTCATTTAAATGGTTTGACTACCCTGTTCCTCACGGTAGACAGTATTTTTGGAAATTGCATAATAAAATGTTTGCAGCATTAAAAGATGAAAAAGACGTTAGTTACTTTATACAATTAGCTGATGATTTGAGGCTGGTAGATCATTTTTTTGAACGATGCATAAGATCTATCGTTAATATAGATGCAGATATATTAAATATATTGACAGTACAATCACATCATAGTAGTTATAATGGTAGAATAGAATCAATAAAAATAAATAACATAGATTATTTCTTAACAAATTTTTATGACTGCGTTAGTATTATGACACCTAAATTTTTTGATGATATTGGATGGGAAGCACCGGAAACACCGCTTTCTATTTGGGAAAAAAACCCAGTAACTGGTTCTTGGGTTGGCGAATACATCAGTGAAAAATATCACAATATAACTGGTAAAAATATATTACAACTAAAATATTCTCAAGTTTATCATCTTGGATTTACCAGTATTTTAAATGAATATCAAAGAAAACTTGATCCGTGTTATTCAGTGGTGACACCCTATGACCAAGAACTTTACCGAAAATTAATCGAGGAAAGTCAACTACCCCCCCCTAAAGTGGAAGGGCTTGAGTAGTGATACCCAACGTAAGAGTTGATTAGGGAGCTTAGAGGAAACTTTATGCAGAAGTTATTGAGAAGACGGTTAACCGACACACCAAGGGATGCTTCACTAGTTCCTTGCTCTGTGGATTTGTCTTTAAACAGACCTCAAAGGGTCAGTGAGCAAGTCTTATCAACGCTCGATAACAATCCCGAAGTGAATCAACCTGAGTGCACACAGGGGCTTAAAGCCAGCTATGTGTATGTTTTGAGTGTTGAAGGGAATCCTTTAATGCCCTGCTCATGTTGTAAAGCTAAGAAATTATTAAAAAACAAACAAGCAACGGTTATCAAAAGATTCCCTTTTACTATTCAGCTTAATTTTGAATGTGAGAATCAGGTTCAAAAAGTAGTTTTAGGAATCGACTCTGGATTTGAAAATATCGGATTCAGTGCATTATCAGAAACAAAAGAATTAACATCAGGAACCTTGAAGCTTGATGGAAAAACATCTGGAAGATTAACTGAGAGAAGAATGTATCGCAGAAATAGAAGAAACAAGCTTTGGTACAGAGAACCAAGGTTCTTAAATAGAACAAGGAAAGAAGGTTGGCTACCTCCTAGTGTTAATAGAAGATATGATACTCATCTTAATCTTATTAACAGACTGAAAAAGATTCTTCCTATTTCAGAAACAATTATTGAAGTAGCAAATTTTGATATTCAGAAAATTATGAATCCTGATATTTCTGGAACAGATTATCAACAAGGTTCTTTGTATGATTATCAGAATATGAGAAGTTATCTTATGGCTAGAGAACAGGGCAAATGTCAGTTATGTGGAAAGACATTTGAAGGACAACCATCTCATATCCATCATCGTAGGCAAAGGTCTGAATCAGGAAGTAACAGGGCAGAGAACCTTGTTATTCTGCATAAGGCCTGCCATGACAGATTGCACAAACAAGCTTTGAAATTATCAAGGCCTAAAAGCTACAAACCGAATACTTTTATGTCAATTATCCATAAGAGATTTTGGCAAGACATAGATGATTTACAGATAACTTATGGATACAAAACATTTATCAAAAGAAACGAATTGGGTTTTAAAAAATCACACAATACAGATGCTTTTATAATAGCAAATGGAAATATTCAAGAAAGAACAAAAGACACAGAAATTAAACAGGTTCACAGAAACAATAGAGTTTTACAGTTGAACAGAAAGGGTTTCAAGCCTTCCATTAAAAGAGAAAAATCCAAAGTTAATCCTGAAGATTTATTTTGGGTCAGCGAAAAACAATATATCTGTAAGGGAATGTCCAACAAAGGACGGTACATCACTTATGGAAGCACAAAGAAGAAAGAATATTTCAAGTTTTCACAGGTAGAAAAAATATATCGGCAGGGGAGTTTTGTATGGAACTAAAGAACAAGAACGCAATTCATCACCCAGCTAAAGAAAGGAGCCTTCTTGCGGGGCAGGATAAAAATGAACATTGAAAGGGCCTACTATTGCGATGGTATGAAATTTTTTGGTGAGCGCTGCGGTCTAGTCAGATACAACGAAGCGTTAGACTCAGATAAACCAGTTCTTTTTCTCGGTCTTTAT
>CAYNAL010000079.1:0-4444 GCA_964395555.1 uncultured Candidatus Saccharibacteria bacterium | reverse complement strand
TTTTTACCCGTAGCTCTTTCTGCCATGATAACAGCTTTTTTTAACCCTTCTACCAAAGATGTGAATTTCATATTTATATATTATTTTTATATTATACTTAAAATTATTATTATTAGTGTTTGATGTTTTTGTGGATAAGTCTAAATATCCTTTATTATACTGCGTTTTTTGAAGAAAAAGTATTTTTTAACTAAGGGAAAGTCTGTGGATAATATCTGCATATCTTTTTAAATTTTAAAAATTATTTTTATTTATTTTTTATCCCTAAGATATTCACAGGTTTTTCCACAGCTTTGGTTAGAGGTTATACAACAATTCTTTAAGGTTAATTATTTCTTGGAAAAGAATGGTATTTTTAGAAAGTTCTTTTTCTATTTTTTCACAAGCATGCATAACCGTAGTATGATCCCTTCCGCCGAAGACATCGCCGATAAAAGGGTATGAACATTTTAATTCTTCTCTTAAAAGGTACATGGCGATTTGTCTTGGTTTTACAATATCTCTTTTGCGAGATTGCTTGATTAAGTCAGTTTCTGGAATGCCATAGAATTGTGATGTTTTTTTAATAATATCTTTGTAATTAATAGACTTGACAGGTTGTTCTAAAATTTCAGTTAGAATTTTTTTAGTATCAATCAAATTAGGTTCGTTTCTTTTTAATTTGAAATGAGCGATAACCCTATTTAATGCCCCTTCTAACTCCCTGATATTCTTAGGGATGCTTTCTGCAATATAGTTTATAACTTCTTCAGGTAGAGGATAGTTTTTAGTTTGAAGTTTTGATTTTAAAATAGCTATTCTAGTCTCTACGTCAGGGTATCCGATGTCAGCGATCATACCTCCCTCAAAGCGGGATCTCAGCCTTTCTTCTATGGGCGCGATAGCTTTTGGAGGCCTATCAGAAGTAAAAACAATCTGTTTATTATGTTCATATAAAGTGTTAAAAACATGAAAAAGTTCTTCTTGGGTTTTGTCTTTATTTGCCATAAATTGGATATCATCTATTAAAAGAACATCTAAAGATCTATATTTTCTTTTAAAATCTTCCATGGTTTGTTGTTTAATAGCATTAACAATTTCACTAGCAAATTTTTCTGAAGAGATATAATAAATTTTAATTTTTTTACCTTTTTCTTGTCTGATTTTATTACCTACAGCTTGCATAAGATGGGTTTTACCTAATCCTACACCTCCATAGATAAAAAGAGGGTTATATTTAGTACCAATGTTTTGGCTAATGACTATAGCCGCGGCTTGCGCCAATTCATTGTTCGCTCCTACAATATATGATTCAAAGGTATATTTAGAATTGAGATTTGTTTCTGGGTCTATATTAAATTCAGAAAAATTAAGTTGTTCATCTCCATTTTCTAAGATTTTTTCTGCTTTAAACTTAATAGGATTTTTTGCTAAAGGAGCTAAATGCGCATTACTAATAATATATTCTATTTGCTTAATATCAGGAAAATGATTGTAAAGAGCTTTGAGAATAAACTTATTGTACTTTTTAATAAGCCATTCTTTAGTGAAATTAGAAGGCGTAACAATGTAAACCGTATCATTTTTTACCTCTTTGATGTAGCTATTTTGAAACCACGTCAAAAAATTAGCCCTTGAAATATTGAGCTCAATTTCACCGAGGATAGTTTTCCAAAGTTCTTCTAAATCCATGCTGTTTTTATTACCCTTGAAATCATTATATACTTGTTTATATATATTTCACAAGCATAAATATGGTAAAAACGTGAATATCCTGTTGATATACTGTGGATAAGAGTTTTTATCTTAGTTTGACTTAAGAAAACAGAAATGTTAATTTATAAAGAGATTAATAAAAATTAAAATTTTTAAATATGTCTACTACTTACCAACCTAAAAAGAAAAAAAGGGCCAGGACTCATGGTTTTTTAAAAAGGAAACTTAGCTCTAACGGCAGAAATGTTTTGCTAAGAAGACGTAGAAAGGGTCGCAGCAGGATAGCTCTTTAAAGATATGTTAGCTAGAAAATTAAGAATATGTAAAAAAAGCGATTTTGGTAAGATATTCAAATCAGGATCGCGTTCCAGCTCTTCTTTGATTAAAATTTTTTGGCTTAAAAATGATTCGTTAAAATGTAGATTTGCTTTTATCGTAGCCAACAGTGTGTCTAAAAAATCTACAGTTAGGAATAAGATTAAAAGACGCTTGCGAGCTATAATATATAAACATATCAAAGAATTTGTTCCAGAGTTTGATTATATCATTATGGCGCAAAAACCTTCAGTTGAAGCTGATTATCAAAGTTTAGAAAAGACCATTGTCGATCAATTAAAGAAATATAAATTATTAAATGGCTAGCTCAGGATTATTTTTTACCATATTGTACCAACCCCTCTTTAACGCTTTGATTTTCCTCTACAATTCTTTAGGAGGAGATTTAGGTTTGGCGGTTATTGTTTTAACCGCAATTTTAAGGTTGGCTTTGTGGCCTTGGTACCAAAGTAATTCTAGGTCTCAAAGAGCCATGACCAAAGTACAATCATTGGTATCTGATATTCAAAAACAGTATAAAGGAGATCAGCCTAAGCAAACTCAAGAGATGATGAGGATTTATAAAGAAAATAAAATTCAGCCTTTTGGCATGATCCTCTTTATGGTTGTTCAATTTATTCTTCTTTGGGGTATGTTTAAGATTTTCCAAGGTGTTTTTGATGGAAAAATGTTTGCTTGGTTATACCCTTTTGTTCAACAGCCAGAAGTTTTAAATAACATGTTCTTGGGCTTTTTAGATTTAAGCAAACCGTATATTGCCATGGCTGTTATTGTTACAGTATTTCAGTTTTTACAAACAAAAATTTCATTGTCAAACAATCAGGTTAAAGACAAAACAGCTAAGATGACACAAAATATTACCTTATATGTTATGCCTATACTTATTTTTGTCATCTATTTAAAACTACCTTCTATTTTAGCTTTGTATTGGATGGTAATGTCACTTATCGGTTTTGTCCAAGAATTACTTGTTAAAAAACAATTTGAAAAAGAAACACTTAAATTAAAAGCATAAAAGATATATGGAAGAATTTAAACAATTTCTTGAAAATTTTTTAAATATCTCTGGTATAGAAGGATATGATTTAGATGTTAAAAATCAAGAAGAAATCAGAGTGATAAAAGTGAATATTCGGGTATCTGATGGAAGTTTTTTAATTGGTAAATTCGGCCAAACTTTAGATGCCTTAGAACATATTTGGAGATCTGTATTGAATAAAAAAATGGGTTTGGAGTGGAAGCTTCATTTAGATGTTAATGGGTACAGAGAAGCTCAAAATACTATAGTCTTAGAAACAGCGAGAAGAATGTCTAGACAAGTGATGATTACTGGTAAGGAAGCCTCCCTGGAGCCCATGAATAGCCGTCAGAGGCTAGCTGTGCACACGGAGCTGTCTTTAAACGCTGATGTGTATACTGAATCAATTGGAGAGGGTTTAGAGAGGCACATTGTTATTAAACCGATAGACAAAGGAATCTAATTTTTAATTAAAATTAATCAAAAATATGATTAATAAAAAAATAATTTTTATCGCTATCGCTTTAGTGGCAGTTTTGATAACAGGGTTTCTTGTTTTATCCACAACTAACAAATGCGGGGATATAGGCCAATTGGTTACGAGAAAATTTACAGGGGAATATAAAAAAGGACAGACTTATAAAGTTTGTGTGTTTAAAAAAGGAACAGTACATGAAACTGAATGTGGCTATGATGTTTATAAGAGTAAACAATGTTTCCCTGGAGAATGTATTAAATGGGAAACGTGTTATAGAAATACTAGTATTTAAGAACAACTAAAGCTTAATCCCCCGCATTCTTTATTTGGGTTATAGGGGCACATATTTTCAATTATTGGTAAAAAACAAGCTGGGTTTAATTTTGTTGTAGAGTCCCCTAAATCTGGTGTTGATGAAAAGCCTAGATGTAAATGAGGTCCAGAGCTTAGCCCTGTATTTCCTCCTATGGCTATTTGATCGCCTGCGGTTACAGAGCCTGAATTTTTAGTAAAGCTGCTTAGATGGCAATAAAAGCTATAATATTCTGGAGCTTGAGCGCTTGGATGAGCTATCATAATATAATCACCGCAACTGCCACCATCACCTGCTTTAATTATATCCCCTGTTGCTACTGCTCTTACAACAGGATTACTAGTTAACGTTAAATCTACGCCCATATGACAATCTCCTCTGGCCCCATAACAGCTAGTTACTTCTTCTCCATTAGTAGGCCAAACTATGGTCCCTGTTATTGGAGGAGGAATACTTAAACTATTTGGTCTACAATATCCTTGAAAAACAAAACTAGAGCCTAAATCATTAGATTGGATAGTTTTAGGGCAGGTGCTATCACCAGGAGGGCACGATGAATTGTCCCCTATAAAATCTCCACACTGAGAAATACCCGTACCGTCAT
>CAYNAL010000078.1:0-3212 GCA_964395555.1 uncultured Candidatus Saccharibacteria bacterium | reverse complement strand
TTTTTTAATGGCGCAGCGGATGGGATTTGAACCCACGACCTCTTGCGTGACAGGCAAGCGTTCTAACCAGGCTGAACTACCGCTGCATATTTAAAATTGTAAGGGTGTCAGGGGCGGGAGTTGAACCCGCGACCTAGGGGTTATGATTCCCTCGCTCTAACCAACTGAGCTACCCTGACAGAAATATGTTGCGGGGATCGGATTTGCACCGATGTCTTGAGGTTATGGGCCTCACGAGATACTACTTCTCTACCCCGCGGCGTGACAAAAACAATACTTCTGAGACAATTTGGGCAAAAAGCCAAATTGTCATGAGAAGCTGTAAATATTTGGGAGATGGCGCTAATCACTTTTACACTACTACAAAATATATTAACAGATTTCTAATAGATATCAAGTCTTTTGAATTAAAAAAAGGATTTAGAATGATTAGGTATGCGATATATTTGTTAAGTTTGTAAAGCGATTTATCTAAATTAGACAAACATTGACAATAAAAAACAGCTTGCTATAATGAAAATACTAGACATGAAAGGCATCCTATATGGGTGCTTTTTGTTTAATCTATAATTTTTTTTGAAATATCTTTAAGGGTTTAGATATATTTAAATTAATATGATAACGATATCAATATATTCATTTTATACTTAAATTATATCTTAAACTTTCATTGTTTTAAGTACTAGATATATCGCTATAAATCCCTTGAAAAAAATCAATATTTTTGATAAAATATGAATATATGGATTGGGAAAAAATATCATCTGAAGCCAAAATAGAGCTGTCACAAGTAACTGATTTATTGTCTTTGGAAAAATGGAGAATATCATATTTGGGACGTAAAAGCGCCTTGGCTCTTTTTTTACGTCAGCTTAAGGATTTACCCTTAGAAGAAAAAAGGGTTCAAGGTCCTTTGGTTAATAAGGTCAGACAATCTTGGGAAAAGATGTACCAAGAAAAAAATGATGATTTAAAAAATAATCAAATTGTTTCTGACTCTTGGGATCATACCTTGCCGGTTAAATCTACTTTAAACGGCCATCTTCATCCTTTAACTTTAATGGCAGAAAAAGTAGTAAGTGTTTTTGAAAAAATGGGTTTTGAAATAATAGAAGGTCCAGAAGTAGAAGATGATTATCACAATTTTGAAGCTTTAAATGTTCCCGCTAATCATCCAGCCAGAGATATGTGGGATACATTCTGGATTAAATCTGATGAAAAAGAAAAAAATCTTTTGTTAAGAACGCATACTTCGCCTGATCAGATTAGATATATGGAAACACATCAACCACCTTTTCGTATTTTAGTTCCTGGCAGAGCATATCGTCACGAAGCTACTGACGCTACCCATGAAATGCAATTTTATCAAATAGAAGGTTTGGTAGTTTCAGAAGATATTACTTTGGCTAATTTTAAAAATATCATTGAAGAATCTGTAAGACATATTTTTAAAAAAGATTTTAAAATTATCTTTCGTCCTGATTATTTTCCCTTTGTTTCTCCGGGTGTAGAAGTAGATATTAGCTGTTTTAAATGCCATGGCAAAGGTTGCAGGCTTTGTTCTAATACTGGTTGGATAGAAGTGATGGGTGCCGGTATGGTGCATGAAAAAGTTTTAACCAATGTAGGATATGAAAAAGGTAGATATCAGGGTTTTGCTTTTGGTTTAGGCTTGGAACGTTACGCCATGATTCAATATGGCATAGATGAAATTCGTTTGTTCGAATCTTCAGATTTAAGGTTTCTAAAACAATTTTAAAGACATGAAATTTTCTTATCTTTGGATTAAAGATTATTTAGAAGGTTCTTTACCTGATATTAAAAAAGCAGCAGAGATTTTAAGTGATCATACCTTTGAAGCAAAGGTTATAGGATCTGGTAAAAATGCTGTTTTAGATATCAAGCTTTTAGCTAACCGCGTGCCTGATGCTAGCGGTCATTTAGCTATTGCAAAAGAATTGGCTAGCTTAACTAATTTAACTTTGAAAGAACCAAAAAATAAATTAAAAGAATCTTCTGAAAAAATTAAAGATTATTTAAATGTGTCTGTTTTAGAAAATCAGCTTTGTTTTCGATATGCTACTAGAATGGTATTAGATATTAAAGTAGGCGAGTCTCCCCTGTGGCTGAAAGAAAGAATTAAAGCTTGCGGTTTAAAACCCATTAATAATGTGGTAGATATTACTAATTTTGTCATGTTGGAATATGGTCAGCCTTTGCATGCTTTTGATTATGATAAAATATCTGACAAAAAAGGTATTAAACAAATCATTGTTAGAAAGGCTAAAAAAGGAGAAAAAATTATTACTTTAGATAGCACAGAAAGAATTTTAGATGAAAGCATTTTATTAATTGCAGATTCAGAAAAACCTCTAGCCATAGCAGGTATTAAAGGAGGAGTTTTTGCAGAAATATTTTCTAAAACTAAAAGAATAGTCATCGAAGCTGCTAATTTTGAAGGTGTTAATATTAGAAAAGCCTCTCAAAAATTAAATTTAAAAACAGATGCTAGCTGGAGATATGAGCACAATATCTCTCCATATTTGATTGATTTAGCGTTAGAAAGGGCAGCTTCTTTAATCTCAGAAGTTTGTCAGGGCAAAGTATTAAAGGGTAAGATAGATGTTTTGAAAAAATTACCTAAGATTAACCCCATTATTTTTAATTTAGATAAAGCTAGCAGTTTCTTGGGCTTAGAAGTAAAAACAGAAGAAGCTATAAAAATCTTAAAATCATTTGGTTTTTTAATATCGAAAACAAAAAAACCAAGAGTATTATTAGTTACTCCTCCTGCTATTCGTAAAGACATTGAAGGACCTTCTGATTTAGCCGGAGAGATTATCAGATATTGGGGATATAAAAAATTACCTAGTACGCCTATTAAAGAATATTTAAAAGTATCACCTATAAATGAGCTTTGGCAATTTAAAAGTTTGATGCGTCATTGGCTTAAAGGCGTTAACTTACAAGAAGTATATAATTACGCTTTTATGTGTGAGGCTGAAAAAAATCTTTTAGATTCTAAGGAACAAAAGAAGATAGTAGAGATATTAAATCCTAATAGCATTGCATATAAATATTTTAAAACTAATTTAATTTTAAATTTAGTTAAAAATGTTAGCGATAATTACCGTTTTTACGATCAGGTGAATTTGTTTGAGATAGGGAAAAACTTTCATTGGCAGGGTAAAAAAGTTTTAGAAGAAACTATG
>CAYNAL010000077.1:0-7018 GCA_964395555.1 uncultured Candidatus Saccharibacteria bacterium | reverse complement strand
AGACGAACTCATTTAAATAATTGGTTATTGGTACCTAACTTCGTTGGCACAAAATTTAGTGGTGGAGGGGAGAGAAGACGGGCAACTCTCAACTCCCTTCTTTTTTATTAGCTAGAACATTCAGTTTGGCCGCTGCCAGTTCTGTTCAAAAAAGGTTAAGATTTTGCCGAACAAACACATTTATTAGAAATACAAAAAAATTAAAGAGATAAAATAAAAAAACAGCACTTTGAAGTTTTTTGTTGTCTTATAATAGTAAAAATGATATATTTCTATATATATGAAAATTATATTTGGCGTAGAAGCTTTTTTCCCACATCTTTCCGGTGTGACTATTGTTACTAATAAATTAGCTACTCATTTTGGCAGAAATTTAAATGATGAGGCTTATATCGTAACAGCTAACAATACAGGGGAATTAAAAAAAGAATTTAGTCCCAGAGGATATACTTTAATCAAATTACCAGCTTGGTCTAACCCAATACGACCTACTTTAAAATTTAGTTATGATGCTTCTAAGTATGTTCCAAAGATTATTTCTGAAATTAATCCTGATATTATCCATATTCAAGACCCAGCTTTTGTTTCTAGGGCATTAGCTCAAGCAGCTTTTAAGAAAAAAATCCCAGTAGTGATTACCCAACACAGTAATTTGTCTTTTCCTGTTTCATTTTTGCCTAAATTTATGAGGAAAATATCTTCTAAAATATATGGTCACTTTTTAGTTAGTTTTGTAAATAGATATTGTACTGTTATGACTACGCCCACAGAAACTATGAAAAAAGATATTCTTTCTTGGGGCGTTAAAATACCCATTAAAGTTATTTCTAATGGTGTTAATCTAGATTTTTTTAAACAAGGAAAAGTTAATCCTAATTTTATTAATGAATATGGTTTAACGGATTTTGTAAATCATCCAGTAGTGCTTTATGCCGGAAGATTAGATAAAGACAAAAATTTAAAAACATTGTTAACAGCTATGCCTTTGGTTTTAAAAGAATGTGATGTTCGTTTTCTTTTTTTAGGTAAAGGAGAAGTAAAAGAAGAAATGATCAATGAAGTAGCGCGTTTAAATATATCTGACAAGGTAAAGTTTATTGGCCCTGTGCCTCCAGGAGACGAAAATTTAACAGAATGTTATCAATTTTCATCTGTTTTTGTCATACCTTCAGCCATTGAAGCTCAAAGTTTGGTTACCATGGAAGCCATGGCTACTGGCTTGCCCGTGGTAGCAGCTGATGGTGGCGCTTTGCCTGAATTGGTAAAAAATGAAAAAAATGGTTTTTTGTTTAGTCCATATGATGCTAACGCTTTAAGTCAGGCTCTTGTTAAAATTTTAAAAGATGAAGATTTGCGTAAAAATATGTCTGAAAAAAGCTTAGAGATTATTGCTTCTCACGATCAAAAAATTGTTTTTCAAAAATTAAAAGATTTTTATAATGAAGTTTTTCAAGGTTAACGGTTTTTTTGAATATGAGATTAGATCAATATCTTAAAAATATAAATCCTCAATTATCTAGATCAGAAATAATCAGGGATATTAAAAATGGTTTGGTATATATAAATGGTTTAGAAAAAATTAAACCAAGCTATTTAATTAAAGAAAATGATAAGGTAGTTTATGAGATTAAAGAGGTAAAAAGTATTAAAGAGATTCAACCTGATAATTCTAGGTCTTTAGATATTATTTATGAAGACAAAGATATTCTGATTATTAACAAACCAGCAGGTATTTCTGTACATCCTAGTATGAATCATCCAGAGGAAAAAACTTTAGTAAATTTAATTTTACATCACTATCCCAAGATACGGAAAGTAGGGGAAGACGAATTAAGACCAGGAATTGTACATCGCTTAGACAAAGATACTTCTGGGGTTTTAATAGTAGCTAAAAATAATAAAACTTTTTTTGAATTAAAAGAACAATTTAGCCAGGGTTTGGTCAAAAAAACATATTTAGTTTTAGCTATTGGTGTGTTTTCTAAAAAAGAAGGTTTGATTGATTTTGCTATTGGAAGATCATCTCAGGATCCAACAAAAAAAGTAGTGGTAAAAGATATTAAAGGGATAAAAAATATTAAAAAAAGCAGATTAGCTCAGACAGCATATTCTGTTTTAAAACAATATAAAGAATTTGCTCTTTTAGAGGTGCATCCTTTGACTGGGCGTACTCATCAAATTAGAGTACATTTAACAGCCATTGGTCATCCTGTTGCAGGAGACAAGAAATATGGTTTTAAAAATCAGAAAAAAGAAAATTATTCTCGTCAATTTTTACATGCTCAAAATATACGTTTTTCTCTTAAAGAAAAAGATTATCAATTCAGTGCTCCTTTGGCCGATGATTTAGCAGATATTTTAGCTAAATTAAAATAATTAGGAAGTTAATAAATAATAGATTAGAGTTATAAATTTGGATATATTTTTAATAATTATGAAAATATAATTTTGGGAGTATTTTTTGAAGAATTTGAATACATCGCGGGAAAATTTAGATTCGTTTGTTTTGCTTAGGTATTGTTCGCTGATATTTATTTCTCCGTAAGAAAGACTTTCTGTAGACTAATATATGACAATTTGGAATATTACGCGATGGAATATAATATATAAATATAATCATGATGAAAGCTATTTATTCAAAAGACCACAAATATATTATTGGGCTATTAAAGAAAGCTCGCCAGGAGGCTGGCTTAAGTCAGGTAGAAACAGCTAATTTGTTAGGCAGAACGCAATCCCATGTATCTAAAGTCGAAGCAGGGCAAAGACGCGTTGATATTGTTTTATTAAGAGAACTTGCAAAAATATATAGAAAAAATATATCTTTTTTCATTCATTAATTATGAAATATAAAGTTACAAGGAAAGATTTTGATACTGCATTTGATTTTGCTTTAAGATATCATCTTGAGCCCAAAAAATCACTATCTTCTAGAACTTCAGGAGCATCTAGGGGATTAGGTGGAGTTTTAGACAGCTTTATTTTAGGAAAACTTGTAGAACTTGGAGCGGTCAAAGTGCTTAAATCATTCAATCCAAGTAAAGATTATATTTTAGATTTTGATATTAAGCAGAACAATGAGGTTTTAAGCGAGCCAGATATTATTGGCGTTGTTGAAAATAAAAAAGAAAGAAAACCAAAGTGTTTTTTGGAGATAAAAAATATTTCTAAAGATGATCGGTGGATAGGGCTGACTCTTGAGCAATTCGATACGATTAAAAAATCATCGGATCCGAAGAATATTTTTATTATTGGCGCTTATATACGAAATAATAACCAAGGAAATTTTAAACAGAAGGATCTTCTCGGAGTTTATTTAAAAGACAAATTTAAATCTAAAATATTCAAAAGTTTCACGAGTATAGATAATATTGAGGTAGTAATAGAGTATGTTATATCTGGTAAAGAGTTAAATGAACGTGGTCTTGTATTTAAAAAAGGATTTTTTATATATGAAACTGAAATATTCGAAATTGTAGGGAAACAGGTAGACAATAACATTTCTAATGGGAAATTTAAAAAAATAGGTTCTTTTTCCGATGGTATTCTCAAAAGATATGTTATGGATATCAAATTTCCTGACCCTGAATTTATTGGAGACATTAAATTTAATGGCAAAATTGACTTGTATGAAAAGCTGAATCAAAAGAGTTCAAGGCGTTTTATACATTGTCTTACTGATGTTGAGGTTTCAAACGATATGCTGGGAATATTTAATTTGAAAAAAGGAAAAACATATCTCTTTAATCTTCATACGGTCGGAAGAAATCCAGCTTTGAATAGAAATAATATTTGGATAGCGAAAAGAAACATCCCATTTTTACAGGCTAGAAAATTGATTACTAAAACGGAAAAAAATCTTGCTTATATCGCTAAAGAAATATAAAATTTATTCCATTGCTTTCATCATCTGTTTCGCCACGGCTTCTATAACTGGGACGCTCACAGAATTTCCAAATTGTTTGTACAAAGTCGAATCGGCGATTTGTGGCAACTTATAATTTTCTGGAAAACCCTGAATGCGAGCGCATTCTAGTGGAGTTAGTTTTCTAATGCCTCTCTTGTCCTTTATAATGGGAACGTTATGCCCTCCCATACCCATATTTGCTGTAAGTGTCGGACAGACTCCGCTTTTATTTTCGCGGACATATTGTCTGCGCCATTGATATACTTTCCCTTCTTCTTTGATAAAGTTTTTCAATTTTTCATAAAGAGGTTTTCCATTGTAGTAATATTTCTCTGAGACGTTTTTTTCTAAAAGATCAGTAATTTTTGTTGTCAATTTGATTGGGTTTGGAAATGAAAATTTGTCAGCATAATTTTTATTTTTGAAACCTACAATATAAATTCTTTCCCTGTTTTGCGGAATATTTCCATAATCCATGCTGTTCAAAACTTGTGGCTTTATATAATAGCCAAGATTTTTAAGGGTTTCTTCTATTATTTTGAAAGTTTTTCCTTCATCATGGCTTTTAAGATTTTTTACATTTTCTAAAAGAAAACCCTCGGGCTTACGGGCGTCGATAATTCGTGCAATATCAAAAAATAAATTTCCGCGTCCCTTTTTATCATTGAAACCCTGCCTATATCCCGCAATAGAAAATGCCTGGCAAGGAAAACCGCCAACCAGGAAATCGAACTTCGGTAGATCGTCTATGCCGATTTTTCTTATATCTTCAACTACAAGTTTTGATTTTGGGAAATTTAGATCATAAGTAAGTTTACATTGTTCGTCAAAATCATTTGCAAAAACAGTATTAAATCCTGCTTTTTCAAAACCGAGGCGTATCCCACCGATTCCTGCGAAGAGATCTATGGTTTTAAACTCATGTCTAATATTTTTTACAGTTTTCTTCTCTGGTTCGTTGGGAATATTGCTTATTATCTGGATAACAACGCCCCTTACTTCTACTTCTGTTCTAAAAAGCGGTAGCATGTTCGGATTTCTAGGTTCAAGCCGGAATCTGTCTCGTTCCCTATAAAGCTTTTTAAGCGTTGCTTCGTTGTCGTCTATAATAGCAACAACAGTTTGGCCATTTTCAGCAACAGATTGTTTTTTAATGATTACAATATCGCCATTAAAAATACCATCATTAATCATACTATCTCCTACAACGCGAAGAGCATAATAATCCTTCGGACTTTTAATAGCGGGATTTAACACAGAGACATTTTCTTGAAAGTCTTCTATAGCTTCTATTGGTTTTCCTGCGGCTATTTTCCCAATGATAGGAATATCTACTATTATTCTTGTTTTTTTTATCAGCGTGATGCTACGGGCAGAATTGCTATTTTTTGAGAGATAACCTTTTTCTTTTAGCGTATTTATGTGTTCGTGTATTGTTGATACCGCCCTGAGCTTTAATTTTCTTCTTATTTCTTCAATTGTGGGGGAAATCCCATTTTCTGTTCGATAGGAGTTAATAAAATCAAAGACCTGTTTTTGTTTTTTTGTTAGAGTTTGCATATTGTCATAAAAATTAGTTTGGCTACAATTCAAGTATAACCGAAAATTAACCGAAATTCAAGGCGGTAGTTAGCAGTAGGTTTTAATAAATATCTTATAGATGTTTTTTCTAGAAAAAAGGTGACGATTTTTATAGACGGAGACTTTTAGGATGGAAGAAATTTTTCAAAAAAATATTGACAAGAAAAAATAAAATAGAATATTTTGCACGATAAAAAATAGAAAAAAGTTAAAAAAGCAATTATAGAGGGTTTTGAGAATTTGGGAGCATAAAATAAAAACAAATTCAGAAAAAGTCATTAAAGGGATAATTCAAATTTGCCTGTAAAATTGTTAGTAGGAGCGAAGGGCGAAGCCTCAAGCGAGGTGACAGATTATCTTTAGTGGACCTAAGCGGAATCGAACCGCTGTCTCGACAATGCGAATGTCGTGTTCTACCACTAAACCATAGGCCCTTTTTTAAAATTTGTCGGGCTGGTGGGATTTGAACCCACGGCCTCCTGCTCCCAAAGCAGGCGCGCTAGCCTCTGCGCCACAGCCCGATATTGTGCCTCCGGGAGGAATCGGACCTCCATCCACAGCTTAGAAGGCTGTTGTTCTATCCGTTGAACTACGGAGACAATACTATCAGATTTTCATTTTTTCTATCAAATTGTCAAAGGAGTTATAGACTTTATCTTCTTTCAGAGTTCTGCCTAAGATATTTTTAATTTCTTGTATTTTGTCTTGATCTTCTTTTTCTAAGAATAACATAGTGGGAAAATAAGGGAATTTTTTGGTACCTAACGCTACAATAAAATGTTCTGGTTTTTCTACGATTTCATAAATGAAAAAATGATTTAAGTTTATAATCTGATTACCAATGGATATTTTTTCCAAATCAAGTTTCACATCTACTTCTGGGCTTTTTTTCTGACTCATGATATAAAAAGCAAAAATAGCTGCTAGAATTAAAATTAGAAAATAATAATCATGTCGCCAGAGCGAGTAAGCACCAAAGATTATAATACTTAATCCTATCCAGAAATACCAGGAAGCGTTTCTTTGATATTTTTTTTCTTTTAAATGCCAGCAAACAATATCAGATTCTATCTCTGGTTTTTTGATATTTTTATCAAATTCTTCAATAACCTTTATTTTAACCATATATGTTTGCTTTTCTGTATTATAAGCTATCATTTTATTGGTTTTTGAGCAAGTTGTAATTTAATTTTCATTTTGTTAATATCTAGATTGTTGGGAGAGGTGGCTGAGTGGTCTAAAGCGACACGGTGCTAACGTGCTGTTTGGGTAAAACCAAACCGTGGGTTCAAATCCCACCCTCTCCGCTAATTTATTAAAGGTCGTTTCAAAATTTAAATAATAAATTAATTAAAATATGAATATGATGGAACAAATACCTACACAACTACAAAAACAAGAAAAACCCGTAGAAGAATCTCAAGAAGTACAAAAAGAAGAATTATTTACGGCGTTACAAGAAGTTCAAAAAATACCTTTGAATTTTAGCGATGAGGAATATGAGAAGGTATCGCGAGATACAACAAATGG
>CAYNAL010000076.1:0-5655 GCA_964395555.1 uncultured Candidatus Saccharibacteria bacterium | reverse complement strand
TGAATATAATGTAGGGGCTGGCAAATTTCAAATTCCAGGCTTTCAAGGTTCACCTAAGTATGAAAAATTCTATGCTGTATCAGAAAAAACATTTACTGGAGGTGGATCTTTAGAATCTAAATATGTCACCGCAGAAGATCTAAAAAACGCTGAAAAAGTTTTAGGTGATAAATTGTTTACTCTTTTTGACAATGATCAAAAAACCAAGATACCTCAAGGATTTAAATTATTAGATTCAGCTAAAATAGTTAAGATAGACAACATACAGATAGACGCTAAAGCTGGAGATACCACAGATAAATTTAATGTTACCTTAGGAGGACAAACTAAAGTCATTGTTTTTTCAGAAGCAGCCCTAATAACAATCATCAAAGAAACATTAAAACCAACACTAGTCGCTGGTACTAATTTTTACCAAGAACCAGAAATCAACTATCAAAACATTAAAGCTGATTTTGACAAGGGGACTATCTCTGTTAAAATTTTAGCTGATTTCCGTACCCATTATGAAATAGATGATACAGAATTTAAAAAAGAATTAAACAATATATCAGTCCCTGAAGCAATGAAATTGATACAAACTAACAGCTACATAGATAAAGCCCAAATTAACCTCTGGCCAGCCTGGAATAGCCGTATACCTCAAAATACCAATAGAATCTCTATCATAGTTGACTAAATCATATTTTTTTATTAGAATACTCAAGTTGTTATGAAAAACCAAAACGAAGAGCTCAAAGTGGAAGGAACCATTATTGAAGCTTTACCCAGTACTACCTTTAAAGTCAAACTGGCTGATGGTAGAGAAATATTAGTCTATTTGGCTGGTAAACTAAGACTTCATTACATAAAAATCCTACCCGGCGATCGGGTTTTAATAGAACTTTCCCCATACGACCAAAACAGGGGGCGTATTGTTTATAGGCTCAAATAACTAGATAAAAATTATATGCATGTTAGTTCTTCAGTAAAAAAAATATGCCGCAATTGCAAGTCAGTAAGACGCAAAAAACGGGTATATATCATTTGCACAAACCCAAAACATAAACAAAGACAGGGTTAATTTATTATAAAATATTTATATATATGTTTCGTATATCTAGCACTACATTACCAGACAACAAAAACTTAGACATTGCTTTAAGCTATCTTTATGGTATTGGTAGACCTTTAGCTTTAACTATTTTAAAAAAAGCTAATCTTGACCCACATATTAAAATTAAAAATCTTACTAGCGAACAAACTGCTAAACTCAGAGAAATTATTGAAAAAACATATCGTGTAGAAGACGATCTACGTAGAGAAGTTAGAGGTAACATTAAAAGATTAGTTAACATCGGATCATATCGTGGTACTCGTCACATTAGAAAATTACCAACCAGAGGTCAACATACTAAAACCAATACTCGTACTGTTAGAGGTAATGTCCGTAAAACAGTAGGATCTGGTAAAAAGAAATCATCTGAAAAAACATAAAATATAATATGGGAAAAACTCGTATAGCCAGTAAAACTGAAGAAGAAATTATTAAAGAAGCAGACACCGTAGATGAAACTATTAAAAAAGTTGAATCTAAGGTTAGCTCTAAAAAACGCGTAGAAAAGGGTTGTATCTACATTAGCGCTTCTTACAATAATACCATCATGACTGCCACTGATATGTATGGTAAAGTTTTAGCTTGGACTTCTGCCGGATCATTAGGTTTCAAAGGTCCTAAAAAAGCTACTCCTTTTGCTGCTTCTAAGGTAGCAGAAGCTTTAATTGAAAAGATAGAAAAGAATGGTTTAAAAGAAGTAGAAGTATATGTTAAAGGCGTAGGCGGAGGCAGGGAATCATCTATTCGTTCACTTTCTACCCATGGTTTGGATATTAAGATGATTAAAGATGTCACTCCTGTTCCTCATAACGGACCAAAACCACCTAAAGTTAGAAGAGTTTAAAATATATTAAAATGATTTTAGATATTAAATGTAAAAAATGTAGGAAAATAAACGAAAAGCTCTTTCTCAAGGGAGAACGTTGTTATTCACCAAAATGCCCTTTGATTAAAATCAAAGCAAGCTTATTAAAACGTGGAGGCAAAACTCAAGGTCGCAGACCTAAAAACAAAAGTGAATTTGGTCGTCAGCTATCTGAAAAACAAAAGGTAAAATTATATTACGGTATTACTGAAAGACAATTAAAAAAATATTACAAAGAAGCTACTAAAAAAAGAGGGTCTACACCTGAAAACTTAGCTAAAAGGTTAGAACAGAGATTAGACAGTGTTATCCTCGCTTCTGGATTTGCTTCTTCTCATACAGCTGCTAGACAGTTAACTACTCATGGTCATTTTTCTCTTAATGGTAAACGCCATGATGTACCTTCTTCAGAAATTAAAATAAATGATATTATTACTTTGTCTGCTCTTAGTTTAAAAAAACCAATTTTCAATAATCTCAAAGAAAAATTAGAAAAACATCAAACACCAGCATGGTTGAAAGTAGATTTATCTAATCTTACCATTCAGCTTGTCAGTGAGCCTGATCTTCAAGAATTAAGCTTGCCTTTTAATTTTTCACTCATCGTAGAGTTTTATAGCCGTTAAAAGTTAACAAACAAAAACATATATGATTACTTTACCTTCCAACCCTCAAATAATTGAGGAAAAAGGACAAAATGCTACTATTGAAATCAAAGGTCTATACCCAGGATATGGGGTAACTTTAGGCAATTCATTACGTCGCGTGCTTTTGTCTTCTTTGCAAGGTGCAGCTATCACTTCTTTTAAAATTCAAGGCATACAGCATGAATTTTCCACCCAAGAATATGTTTTAGAAGATACCTTAGATATCATGCTTAATTTGAAAAAAATCAGATTAAAATGTTTTAGCGATGAACCTCAAAAATTACATATTAAAGTTAAAGGCGAAAAAGAAATTACAGCTAGAGACATTGAAAAAAATAGCCAAGTAGAAATATTTAATTTAGATGCCCATATTGCTACTTTAACTGATAAAAAAGGTGAATGGGAAGCAGAATTAATTGTAGAAAAAGGTATTGGGTATTCTCCAGCTGAAGAACACAAAGAAGAAAACATGCCCATTGGTTTCATGGTTTTAGATGCTATTTATTCTCCTGTTAAAAAAGTGAATTTTTTTGTAGAAGATATGCGTGTAGGTAAAAGAGTAGATTTCAATAAATTGACTTTTGATATTGAAACCGATGGTACTACTTCGCCTTTAGAAGCTTTTAACGAAAGTGTTAATATTTTAAAAACACATTTTGAATTATTGTCCCAATGGTCTACACCTATTGAAACAAAAGAAAAAAATACAGAATCAGAAGAATGGTTAGTAGCAGACAAGGACAATGCCGATGATGATCCTAAAGAAATAAAAGTAGAAGAAATGAAATTTTCCAACAGAACAGAAAATGCTCTTTTAAAAAACAGCATTAAAACATTAGCTGGAATTTTAAGATATTCTGAAGAAGGTTTAGGTGAATTAGAGGGTTTAGGTGATAAATCATTAAAAGAAGTTTGCGCTAAAGTAAAAAAATTAGGATATACGCTTAAAGATTAACATACAAGATTAAATGAAACATTTAAAGAAAGGAAAAAAATTTGGTAGAAAAACAGATCAACGCAAAGCTTTACTGAAACAATTGTCAGCTCAGCTTATCTTAAAAGAAAAAATCAAAACTACTTTGATTAAAGCTAAAGAAACCCAAAGAACCACGGAAAAATTAATTACCTTGTCTAAAAAACAAAATCTTGCTTGTTTTAGAGCTTTGTTAGCTAAACTACCTGAAAAAGCAGCTCAAAAATTATATTACCAATTAGCTCCACTTTATTTAACAAAACCAGGAGGATATACCCGTATTATCAAATTAGCTAAGCCAAGACTTAATGATGCCGCCCCCATGGCATATATTGAATTGATTAAATAACAAAACAACATGGCCATATCAAAAGAAAAAAAATATATTACCTTAGATGCTCAAGGTCAAAGTGCCGGACGTTTGGCTTCCCAAATCTCCATGATTTTACAAGGCAAACATACCGCTAGCTTTAAACCTAATCTAGCAGGAGAATCTATTGTCACTGTTATTAATTTAAAACAATTAGTTTTTAAAGGTACTAAACCTTTATCTAAAATATATTACCACCATACCGGATACATCGGTCATTTGAAAGAAGAAACATTAAAACATTTGTGGGAACGCAATCCTAAATTAGTTTTGAAAAAAGCAGTTTACGGTATGCTACCAAAGAATAAATTGCGAGCTTTAAGAATTAAAAGATTAATTATCAAATAAATTCATGCCTAAAAAGATTGTTTTACCAGTAAAAAAAGTAGGAGACGAAGTTATAGAAAAACCCAGCAGATATTTTGAAGCTGTTGGCAGACGTAAAACTTCTGTAGCCAGAGTAAGACTTTTTCCTCATAGCAAAGGTTTAACTGTTAATGACTTAACTCTTAACAAGTATTTTTCTTTGAAGAATCTCCAAGATACTGTTTTAAGCCCATTTGTTAAAACCCAAACAGAAAATCAATTTCAAACTTCTATTAAGGTAAAAGGTGGTGGTATCAATGGCCAAGCTGATGCTATCAAATTAGGTATTAGCCGAGCCCTTGTTGTCTCAGATCCTAATTTAAGAAAAATTTTAAAAACTTACGGATATCTAACTAGAGACGCCCGTAAAGTAGAAAGAAAGAAATATGGTTTAAAGAAAGCTAGACGCGCTCCTCAGTGGCAAAAAAGGTAAAAGAAAAAAAACCGCATATGCGGTTTTTTGATTCTTACAAACTGATTCTTTTTAAACCTTCTTCATCTAGAAAATACAAATAATTTAAATCAGCATCAAACTGAGGGTGATTGTCTTCCTTGTATTCTAAAATGTCCATGTAGCTATCATTCCTAGGATCAAAGTATACAATTTTGTTTTTTAAAAATATTACCCATTGGCCTTTGTCTGTTAACCAGGCGTCTTTAATATTTTCTTTTAAAATGACTTGTTTGCCAGGGTACCTTTCCATCTCTGATGATTTAAAAAATACAAAAACATCAGCTCCTGTTCCTGTTTTTGCAAAAGATATAGAGGTTGTTAAAGGTTGCATCTTACTATCAGAAAATACCCAAGCAGAATTTTCATTTTGATATATTAAAATATCCTTGTTTTTAACTAACATATTAAACAATTTTAAATCTTTGATTTCTTTAAAAGGTAAAGACAAAGGTGACACAGTAATTAATTCATTTAAAGCTGGATTATATCTTTTAATTAAACCGTTAATATCAAGGAAGTATATGAAGCTTTCATCTGAAAAAATATATGAACCAACGTCTTTAGCTACTGGAAAAACTTCGTTTTCAATCATATCTAAGAGATATATTTCTTTTTCAGTTTTAATGGCTAATCTTTGATTACTTGAAAGTTGCCATATTACCTGTTCTATTACGGCATTTTTTAAAGTAGCAAGAAATTTTTTAAATTTAACATTAATATCTATATAATTGTTAGTTAAAGATTTGTTAACACCTAAAACAAACCAATTATCTGTTTTTAATTTTATATTATTGAAAAGAGCACCTTTGGGTAATTTAAAAATTAAATCTGAAGAATCGCTTGAAGCTTTTTCTATTATGGGTTCAGATTCAAGTTTTAACAAA
>CAYNAL010000075.1:0-6364 GCA_964395555.1 uncultured Candidatus Saccharibacteria bacterium | reverse complement strand
GATTGTGTAGCTCCTACTAAATATGCTTGTAACCAAAACACTTACAGGTGTTATCCAAGCACTTCAGGAATATACACCACGCTTTCACAATGCGAAACTAATTGTGTTGAAACTCCGCTTAGATATTCTTGCAACCAAAATACATATCAATGCTATACTGATTTAAATGGTCAATATGCTACTTTGTCAGCTTGCAGAAATGATTGTGTAGCTCCAATTAGATATTTCTGTGATTCTTTATATAGATGTGCGATAAACGCATCTGGACCTTACACTAGTATAAGAAATTGCCAAGATAATTGTATGCCTAGATATTCCTGTGATTCTTTATATAGATGTGCGATAAACGCATCTGGGCCTTACACTAGTATAAGAAATTGCCAAGATAATTGTATACCCCCAACTAAATATGCTTGTAACCAAAACACTTACAGGTGTTATCCAAGCACTTCAGGAATATACAGTACGCTTTCACAATGCGAAACTGATTGTTATGAGACACCTAACAGATATTCTTGTAATCAAAGTACCTATAGATGTTATTCTAATATAAACGGACAATATGCTAGCTTAAGTGTTTGCCAAGATAATTGTGTACAACAAAATAGATATACTTGTAATCAAAGCACTTGGAGATGTTACGCAGACCAATACGGTTCTTATACTTCTTTATCTTTGTGCCAAACTAATTGTGTTGAAATAATTAATAATAGATATGATTGCAATACTTCTACACGCAGATGCTATTCCAATAATTATGGAGCATATTATAGTTTGTCAGATTGTGAAAATAATTGTTTAGAAGTTACTCGAACTCCTTCGGTTAGAATTGTAGCTAATCCTACTACTATAAATTCAGGACAATCTTCTTATTTAAGTTGGTCTTCGTCTAATGTTACATATTGTACTGCTTCAGAAGGATGGTCAGGATCTAAAAGTACCTATGGACAAGAATATGTTTCTCCTACGCAGACTACCAATTACAAAATTAGTTGCTACGGCAATTATGGCACAGCAGTAGATTGGGTAACAGTTAATGTTGTTTCTACATATCAAAACAATACTTTAACTTTAGAAAAATGGGGGAGGAACGTTTCTAATGGTGAAAATAATTATAGTAAAAGCATTATTGCTGGTAAAGGAGATGTAGTAGAATTTTATATCAGATTAGCTAATAATAGTTCTCAGACTATTAACAGCGTGGTAGTGTCCGATGCTTTACCAGCAGGTTTAAGCTATTATTCTGGGACTACTAAATTAGATGGTTTGCCCCAAGCAGATGGGTTAACTACCAGCGGATTGAATTTAGGCAATCTTAACTCCAACACAGTTAGAATAATAATTTTTCAATCAATTGTACAAAATCCAGGTGTATATTATAGCTTAACTAATATTGCAAAAGCTCAAGGTACTAACGCTACTCTCGTGACAGCAGAATGCACTGTTATCTACAGAGGTGGCTCTAGCACTACGGTAAATACAGGCCCAACTAATTCCTTATGGGTAGCTATAGCTACTAGTTTGGCTGCTACTGCTGGTCTATGGTATTTCTTGAGTTTTCATAAAAAAGGACAAGCTTTCTTAAAAGGCTTAGAAGGAAGATTTGCTGAAAACAGACTTAAACGTATTCAAAGAATTAGTAGAAAATAAGATTAAAAACCCCTGAGCGCTCAGGGGTTTTTAATAATTTTTGTTGTTTGGCAATTCTTAAAGATTAAAATACCTCTTCTTGTCTTTATCTCTTTGCAAAATTAATATTTGATTCTTATTATTTATAATTAGTTATCTTAATATATGACTTTATTTTTGATTATTGAGTGTATAAGTCCAGGGTAAATTGCACTTTTGAGACGAATTTAATAATTGATTAGTTTGCGCTTTTAAAGACAATATATATTCTACAGGAGAAAGTTCATTTTAAAAAGCCCAATGTGGTCTTTCTGTGTTGTACCATAGTAACCAATCGATGATTAAATATATCTGGCTCAATAAGATTGTAAGAATGATAATCAATAAATTCTTCTTGAATAGTGCGATTAAATCTTTCTAAGCGCGAATTCATTATTATTTAATTATGAATAGTCTTTTGCTATAAATTTATTTGTTAATTACTTCGTAGTCTCCTTTATCCCTGTCGCCACCAATGCGGATGTAATCCTCGCATCCATCCACCCATATTTTCTTGCATTGGCAATAAGTGAGTTTTTTGTTGGTATTCCAAAAAATCTCATTTTTGCAATGAGTACATTTGTAGTAAAGGTCTTTTTTAGTTTTGTTGGCGATTTCCTGTGACATATAGTTAAGCAGTTTTTGTATCCTCAAGGAGCCATTCCCATAATGGTCTAAAGTGTATGGTCATGCCATCTTTTTCCACTGCACGTTTTTCATCCCAGGTCAGAACCGTAAGCTTTTTTACTTTTAATTCACCACCTGCCTCTATTAAGGCCTTTACTTCCCTTTGTTCAACATCAAAATTTATTGACTCATAGCAGACTTGTATAAGTTCAGTGACATCTATCCCATTTTTGACAACAAAATCAATCTCACGATCGTTGCGAGTCTTGTAATAGAATAAGTCCCTGTTCGGTTTGATTCCACGCTTCACCAATTCGGTAAAAACAAGGTTCTCCATGAGCCTTCCTTTGTCGGGAGAATGCTGAATTGCTTTTGCAGTTATAAAACCGTTGTCGACTGCGTACACTTTTCGGGGAGATTTAATCCGTTGTATGGATTTTGGCGAATATCGGAGTAGAGAAAATATAAGATATGCTTCTTCCAGATATTTTATGTATTTCTCTATGGTGGATGCACTCTTTAAATTTAGAATTTTAAGAATTTTCCGTATTGTATACAAATTTGCAAAATTGTTTATTAAATGCCCTCCCAAATTTGCTATTTGAGTCGAAAATTTAACCCTATGCCTTTTAACCACATCTTTAAAAACCAGAGCGTCAAACAAGAATTCAAGATAATCCTTGGGATAGACATTGTTGACCACAACTTCAGGAAATCCACCGTGAACAAGATAGTTTTCCATGAGATTTAAAAGCTCTCCACGCTGTTGTGGTAACGCACCATATTCCTCGCTTATTTGGAATTTCTTTGCGTGGAGAAATTCATTGAAATCAAACGGTAGTATTTCTATAGGAATATGTCTGCCAGTCAAATGTGTGGCAAGTTCTTTTGAAAGCAGATGTGCGTTAGATCCCGTAAGCACAAGATTGTATCCTTCCCGGTGCAGACGATTAACAAATAATTCCCATCCGGTGAGGTTTTGTATTTCATCAAACAAAACAGTCTTTACTTGGCCATATGCGGCGTGTAGTTCTTTCATCAGTTCATCAGTGGCTATTCCACCCGCGTTCGGCAACCTTTCATCATCAAAATTGAAGTACATGAAAGGCCGATCTTTCAAGAGTATGAGAGAAAAGACAGATTTCCCAGCACGTCGGGGACCAAGAATTACTTTTATCAAATTCGAATCCAGCCATTTTTTAGCAAATGTCTCCTTGGCTCGACCTATGTACGAGAGAGTGAGAAGTTGCTCTCTCTGCAGTTTTTGGCTAGAAACTATGTCTTTAAGCATATTATTTTACTTGTATTGGACAGAATAAGTTGTTTTTGTCCACTGCAAGTAGTATAATGGACAGGAATAGAAAAGTCAACACGTCAAAAACAAGGGGCTTGAGTAATGTTTACGTTAATACGGTAACTTTCTTTTTGAACCATCGGGATTAAGATATGTTTGTGGCTAATTTTATATCATATTCTGTGATATATTCTTTGCAATTGATCTTTATCTTTTAGGGCAGAATGTATTTTTGGTTACAGTTCTATTAACTTATAATCTATTGGTACCCATTTTTGGGTACCTTTAGCTTATGCTATATGTTATTTTAATAAGGGAAATATTCTGGAAAGAGGTGAGAAGTTAATAATTGTAACCGAAATTAGTACAAAGGGCATTGATTAGGCAAATAAGTTCAATTTTTGAAACGGAATTAAATGTCTAATGCGATTCGGTTGGTTTAAAAATTAACTTAACCAGCGGTTCTTCCCAACCAAAACAAGTTTGTTTGTTTTTTAATTTTTTAAATGCTATCAAGCAAGAACTATCAAACTCTGCGTATTCTTGCAGAATTTGTACGGTATTTTCAATAAATTCGGATATTGTCCCATCAGAATCATCAACTCCCCCTCGTTGTAGTTTAGCGTCAAGGCGTAAAAGCATGTCAATAAGCAGTTTTGTTGTTTGTAAGCTAACGGGTAAATCAGATGTTATCTGGGATAGCCGGAGACATCCTTCTCGTAATGAATCTTGATAAGCAAGCCAATTTCGGGATGGACCGTAATGAGCTTTTATATATCGCAGAGCAGATGCGATAGTTTGTTTGGTTAAAGTTAATTTTTCTTCGGTTAATTCTCCTGATATTTTAGTGCACATTGGCTCTGCAATTATTTTTTTATCATCTTGGCTTAATTCTTCACCACCTAGTACGGCATAAATAGCCACAGCTACTAGATGTTTACAGAGTACTTCGTTTTGACCGAGATAACATTCGCAATTGCCTATATCATAATGTTTGTCGCTTATATGAACTCTATATGGTTCAGTTCCTAGAACAATAGCAGAAAAACATTTAAATTCTTTTTTAAATTGGGTAACTTTTTTGTTTTCGTATAAAGCAACTGCTTTCTCATATGTCTGTGGGTCAGTTCCAAATTTAATTTTATCCAAGTCATATCTAGGAGGCATCCATATCGTTATCGAGTCTATTTCGTCTTTATTAGGTATATCCATAGAATTATGATTTTTTAATTGTATATTTTTTTATGGGGATTGTAAATAAAATTTTCCTTACAATATCAAAAAACATGATTAAAAAATACAATTACGGTGCCATGGTTAAATGATTTGACACGGAGGACAATAAATTATTTTCATTATATTTGTATTAAATAAGCCGTATTATGGGGTGTCGTAGTAGAGGATGTTAGAATTGTATTTGAGAAGAGAAATGATATAACTATCTACATTCCAAGTTTTTACCCTACCCCGCTACTCACTATTGTTTGAAAACAGAAAATCAATCACAATAAGTTTTTTATTAAAATGACATTTTTATTATATTATTGGGGTTGAGGCATTGATCCTTCATTTTTTGATCTTGTATTTTATCACAAATAGATAAATCTTGTTTGGCAGAAGCGATTGTTATATAACACCAATCTTTTGTTTCTTGACTTTGTATTTTGTTGCAGATAGATGAATCTTTTTGAATTTGAGCGATACTCGTATAACAATAACTATCTTTTATCACTTGGTCTTGTATCTCATCGCAAATAGATAAATCTTGTTTGGCTTCAGCGACCCCACCATAACAATAATCCTTTTCCCCTTGATTTTGTATTTTATCGCAAATGGACAAATCTTGTTTGGTTCCAGCGACATTAGTATAACAACCATCTTTTGTTGCTTGGTTCTGTATCTTGTCGCAAATGGACAAATCTTGTTTAACGGTAGCGATATTCCAATAACATTCATCTTTCCCATTCTGATCTTCTATATTTTCACAATTTATCTCTTCTTTATTCTCGTTAATAATTTTAGGTGATTTGTTTTTTAGATACATATATCCGCCAATACCGCCCATTAAGATAACAGCTACTATAATGACTCCTAATATACTACTAATACCTTTATTCATATTTTTGATATTTTAATTATTGTTTGCGGAAAAACACAGGGCTATTAGTAACTCTGTATTTGTATTGCAACGCATTTATTATTAATACATTTTGCTTCATAATTACTTAAGGATGATGGAAATTTAGGGTCGCAAAGAATATTACCTTGACGTTTAACCCTTTCATATTTTAAATACTTATTCCAAGCGCCAAGATGATCTTTGTTAATTGCTGATGCGTCTCCACAAGGACTTCCAGAAACAATTACGCAATCAGAGTCAGAATTACAATTATTTATATTTTGAATATCAAGTGATCTATTTTTCAAATACATATATCCACCAATACCACCCATTAAAATAACAGCAACTATGATAACTCCTAATATATTACTAATGCCTTTATTCATATTTTTGATAATTTAATATTTGTTTTTATTATATCAAAAAATCGCCTTGATTAAAAGGCGATTCTACCCAGGGTGCCGTAGTAGAGGATGTTAGAATTGTATTTGAGAAGAAAAACGATACAACGATTTACATTCCAAGTTTTTACCCTACCCCGCTACTCACTATTGTTTGAAGACAAAAGACCAATTACAATAAGTTTTTTTATTAAAATGACATTTTTATTATATTATTGGGGTTGAGGCATTGATCCTTCATTTTTTGATCTT
>CAYNAL010000074.1:0-3438 GCA_964395555.1 uncultured Candidatus Saccharibacteria bacterium | reverse complement strand
ACGAAGTAAAATTGCATAAAGTCAATAAAACGAATAATTTTTCTGCTTTTAAAGAACTTTACCCAAAAAGTACGACTAAATTCATTACAATGGATAATGTTGTAGAAGAATTAACAAAAAATCCTAGTTAGCATTAATTTTTACTTAGGTTGATGGATAGGCGTGCCAAATTATTTAACCGGTGGTTTGGTGTTTTTTTATATGATGTAATACGTATATCTTGACATTTGCTTTCGTTTCTACTATCATAGAAATGAGGCTATTAAATCATGTTTAAAAACGAAACGAGAATATGTTAAAAAAAGAGATTATTTGGCGGGAAATTCTTATTCAAGCCAGGATAAACAAAAAGAGAATATTCACTCAAAAAGAATTGGCTCAAAAGTTCGGCTTTTCTTTAAGTACGGTTTTTAATGCTTTAAAAACACCTAGAGAAAACGGCAGCATTAAAGTTAATAGTAGATTTTTTACTTTGGAAAATTACAAAAAATTATTATATCTTTGGGCTAATGAACGTTCTTTAAAAAGAGAGATAGCTTATTCTGCTCGATTAGATTCTGATATATTGGATTTAGAGAAAGAGATGCCTAGCAATGTTATTTTTGGATTATATAGTGCTTACAAATTTATCTATAAAGATGCGCCAGCAGATTATGACCATCTATATGTTTATTCCGATTCTAGAGATTTGGAAGAATTGCAAAAAAGGTTATCAATGAGTTCTGTTTTATCAAAAACATCTCGCTTAACACCAAATGTTTTTATTTTGGGATCTGATGCATGGTTAAAGAGCTATTTGGAATCTATGCCATTAGAGCAGATTTTTGTTGATATTTGGAATAGCCAAGAATGGTATGCCAAAGATTTTTTAAAAGCCTTAGAAGAAAAGTTAAATCTCTAAATTTATGATTAAACAATTTTGGCACAATTTAGTTACTGAAAAAAGTTTTGAGATATTAAAAATCCTTAAACATGATTTTGATTTTGTTTTAATTGGTGGTTGGGCAGTTTATCTTTATACCAAAAGTCTGAAATCTAAAGATATAGACATAATTATTGATTTGGACACTTTGGGTAAGTTTAAACAAAAATTTGATCTTATTAAAGACGAACATTCTAAGAAATACGAAATTAAAAAAAATGATATAGATGTAGATATTTATACGCCTTATTGGTCACAATTAGGGCTACCGATAGAAAAAATATTAGATAATACCACTTCTTTAGAAGGTTTTAAAGTTCCGGTAAAAGAAGTTTTATTGATTCTTAAACTTTTTGTTTATAATCAAAGAAAAGAATCTCTAAAAGGCAGGAAAGACGCTATAGATATTATTAGCTTATTATATTTTGACAATTTTAATGCTGAAAAATTTAAAAGTCTTTTGGCAGAAAATGGGCTATCTTTTTTAACTCCAGAATTACACGAAATTTTACATTCTTATAACGGGGTAGAGGATTTAAACATTAATCAAAAACAATACAGTGATTTTAAAAAACGGTTTTTAGCTGTTCTTTAATAAAGATATGTATGACCGCTTTTTAATTGATTGTTAGCGATTTATCATAATTTGGGTGTCTTTTTATATGATGTGTATCATATCATATGAACCAGTACAAATGATTGAATTATTTAAATAAAAAGATATACTAAAGGCGGTAAAAGAGAAGATTTAACTTAGTAATTATTAAAATATTTTTATGAAAAAAGATAAAAAACAAATTGCTATTTTCGAAGGTAAACAAATTCGCCGGGTGTGGGACGATAAAAAAGAACTTTGGTTTTTTTCGGTGGTTGATGTGGTCCGCGCGTTAAATGCAAGTAAAAATTCAAGAAATTATTGGAAAGTTCTTAAAAATCGTTTAAAACAAGAGGGAAGTGAGTCGGTTACAAAATGTAACCAACTGAAAATGAAGTCATCTGATGGTAAATATTATCTAACTGATGTTACGGATACTGAAACAATGTTCCGTCTTATTCAATCTATTCCATCACCTAAAGCTGAGCCATTTAAGCTTTGGTTGGCTCGCGTGGGATATGAAAGGGTTGAGGAAATTGAAGATCCGGAAAAAGCCATTCAAAGAGCGTTGGCAACTTATCTTAAAAAAGGATATTCTCAAAATTGGGTGGATTTGAGATTAAAAAGCATTGAAATTAGAAAAGACTTAACTAATGAGTGGAATGAACGAGGTGTAAAAACCAACGATGAGTTTGCTATTTTAACTGATGATATTTCTTTTGCTTGGGCGGGTTTGAGAACAAAGGATTATAAAAGACATAAGGATTTAAGAAAAGAAAATTTACGGGACAATATGACTAATTTGGAATTAATTTTGAATATGTTAGCGGAAACTGCGACTACCGAAATTTCAGGGACACGTGAACCAAAAACATTTCCGGAAAATCGTAAAGTGGCTCGTGAAGGCGGAGGTATTGCGGGTAATGCCCGGAAACAAATTGAAGCTAAAACTGGAAAACCGGTGATAAGTAGATTAAATTTTGAGAAAATACAAGAGCAGAAAAAATTAAGAGGGAAGTAGTTACTTATTGAACTAAGTGATGATATCATTGTATTTTTCATCATCTATTTAGACACCGTAAAAGGAAATATGCCTTACTTTTATTTTTTGTTTATGATATAATGCAAATGTAAGAGAAATCCTACTCATTCCGCGGTCCCGCTAAAAAGCGGGATTTTCGCTTTTTATATAAACTCTTTTGCCGGTACTTAACTTAATAAGTAAGTGTTAAGTCATTTAGTTAAGATACTGTAAAAAGATTTTTTTGATATACAAATTTTCTTGTATTGTGTATAATTTAGATATGGCATTTAATTGGTTAAAAATAAAAAAAGTCCTTATTCCTCAAATGGAAGTAGTTGGTTTAAGTATCTCAGAGGATGGTATTCGCTTGGTGTCTTTCAAACCCAATAGCTATGTTATTAAATCTTTTCAAGGGGTTAGTTTTGTTCCAGGCGTAATCGAAAAAGGCATTTTAAAAAAACCAGAAGTGTTACAAGCTGCTATAGCTAGCATTAAGAACAAGATTTGGAAAAAGAAAGAAGAAAGGTTTGTTGTTTTGTCTTTACCATCTCAGAATTTTTATACTAATATTGTTTTCATGCCTGATTTGCCTGCTTCTGAATTTGAAAATTCCATTAAATTGAATACTCAGATGAATTCTCCTTTACCCATGGAGCAATCGTATTTTGATTGGCAGATTATCAATACTAGTCTAGGGAATAATCCTGACCCTAACTTAAAACAAGTTTTTGTAGCCCTGTCTGATAAATCGTGCATAGATCCGTATTTAGCAGCCATTGAAAATGAAGGTATTAAAACCATGGCTACAGAATTAGAACCTTTTTCAACAGCTAGATTGATGTCTGGTTTAGGTTGTAGAGGTCCGTATCTATATATCAATTTAAAAAGAGATGGTTT
>CAYNAL010000073.1:0-4152 GCA_964395555.1 uncultured Candidatus Saccharibacteria bacterium | reverse complement strand
CACTGTGCCCAACTGGGGTACAGTTGCTGTAGATCCAAACGTCATCCCGTATGGATCTATTATTTTTTCTAAAAAATATGCCGCCATGTGTGATAAATATGGTATCGCATTAGATTGCGGTGGAGCCATCAAGGGCTACAGGGTAGATTGGTGGACAGAAACCAATCTACAATCTTTTAGCCTAACCGGCTATGAGGAAATCACAATCCTGCGCTGGGGTTGGCACCAATGGCTAGTAGAGCCTAAACCCTGGGGTCTATAAAAACAAAAAAAACCGGATTAACAAACATTGTTAATCCGGTTTTCAAATTATACGTTATTTATAAATAAAAAACTACCCTTACCGAAGCAGGAGTAGTGTTCATATTAGTTACATTATAGCTCTCTTTTTTTTGTTGTCAAGCCTTGCTTACAAATTATTATTAATTTTGCTGGGGGACAGGGATTCGAACCCCGATACCATCCTTCAAAGGGATGTGTCCTACCGTTAGACGATCCCCCAAGATTTAAACCTTTAAATATTTGGTCACGGCCAAAACGCTTGATACTGCTCCTAAGACAGCTCCAAAAAGTAATTGCCAACCCAACATTACAAAGATATGTCCGAAAAAGTAAGCATTAAGGTTAAAGCCAGGCATGAAAGCTGAAACTTTAGGATGTAACCATAATACTAAAGGAATTAATATAATCAAGACTGACACAGCCGCTATTATCCCGCATAAGATACCATTAATTACAAAAGGTCCGCGAATAAACCAATTAGAAGCACCAGATAATTTCATAATAGAGATTTCTTCCCTTAAAGCATAGATAGCCATGCGAATGGTATTGAAAGAAACAACCACTGCTACCAAAGCTAAAATCAAATTAAGAAACAGCGATCCTACGCTTAACCCTTTTGTTAATTTTCCCAAACGGCTAATTACTTTTTGATTCTGAGAAAAATCTACGCTAATTAATTTATCTTTAAAAGGAGCTTCCTGAATATAGGTAGCTAAAGCATCGTAATCAGTAACTTTTTTAGTTTTAATATTTAAAGAAGCTGATAAAGGATTTTCCCCTATTTCTTGTAAAGCTTTAGCAATTAAAGGATCTGATTGACGCAATTGAGTAAAAGTTTCTAAAGCTTGTTGGCTAGAAACATAAGAAGCATCTGAAACGTAAGCTAAAGATTTAATTTGCTCTTGAATTTTAAAAATATCTTCTTCTGGCGTATCTGATAAAAAATATATACTAATATCTACTTTGTCTTCTATGGTTTTAATAGCCAAACGTGAAGCAGTGTTAAATAATAATACTCCGGAAAAAATAAAAATACTTAAGGCCATAATCACAATGGTAGCTATGGAAAGCCAGCCATTTCTGATAAAACTCTGCCAAGCGGAACGAAACAATCTTTTAATAATTTGTATCATATTTTTAAATCAAATATTTACCCCTTTCCTCATCTCTTATTATACGTCCTTTATCCAAACTAATCACCCTTTTATCAATAGTATTAATAATTTCTTTAACATGAGTAGCTAGAATTACAGCTGTACCTAATTCATTGATTTTCACCAATAATTTAATAATATCCCAAGAATTGATAGGATCTAAATTACCCGTGGGTTCATCAGCTACAATAATATCAGGTCTTTGAATCAAAGCACGAGCAATAGCTATTCTCTGTTTTTCTCCAGCAGATAATTGCACAGGGAAATTAGCCATTTTATCTGATAGTCCTACTAATTTAATAACCTCAGGCACATCTTCTCTAATTTTTTTATCAGAATATCCTGCTACTTCCATAGCAAAAGCTACATTTTCAAAAGCAGTCTTGTCAGGCAAAAGTTTAAAATCTTGAAAAATCATACCTATGCGTCTACGCAGCAAACAAAGATCACGATGTTTCATCTTGTGTACATCTTTTTCATCAAAAAAAACTTTACCTTTTGAAGGAGCAAGTTCTGCAATTAATGATCTTAATAAAGTACTTTTGCCAGCCCCTGATTTACCTACCAAAGATACAAACTCCCCTGCCCCTATTTCAAAAGAAACATTATCTAAAACAGTCAGCGGTCCTACCACCGTGTTGTAAATCTTAGAAACGTTTTTAAAATGAATTAAAGACATATATTAATTAATGAATTTTTCTAAATGACCATCTAACACACCTTGCGCATCAGACACTTCTTTACCTGTACGATGATCTTTAACTACTTGATATGGGTTTAAGACGTAAGATCTAATTTGATGTGACCATTCAATCTGCACTTTCTTGCCTTTTAATTCTTCCAAAGTTTGAGCTTTTTCATCGGCCATCATTTGTTTTAATTTAGCACGTAACAATGACAAAGCTCTTTCTTTGTTCTGAAATTGAGATCTTTCAGATTGTGATGCTGCTACTAATCCCGTAGCTTTGTGCCTTACCCTTACCGCTGTTTCTACTTTCTGCACGTTTTGACCTCCGGCTCCAGAAGAACGAAATGTTTCAATTTCTAGATCCCCTTCTTTTAAAATTAATTCTTTTTCCAAAATTTCAGGCAAAACTTCCACTAAAGCAAAAGAAGTATGTCTTAATTTTGCTGAAGAAAAAGGAGAAATTCTCACCAAACGATGTACGCCAGCTTCATTTTTTAATCGGCCATACACATTTTGACCGCTTAAAAGAAAAGAGCCATGATCTAAGCCTCCATACTCATTAATTTTAAGGTCAATGGGATAGAAACCTAAACCCTGTCTTTTAGCATAAGCTGTATACATTTTTAAAAGCATCATCGCCCAATCTTGGGCGTCTTTGCCACCAGCGCCTGGATATATAGAAATCAAAGCGTTGCGACTTTCCCAATGATTTTCTGTTGTTTGATTAAACATATATCAGTACTTTTTAAGTTTAACAAATTTAGAAAGAAAAAACAAATTAAAGCTTAACAATCTTAAAATCAGCTTCCATTTTCAAAAAAATCTTGGCTATTTCATTAAAATTCTGAGAATAGCTAGTAGTAAAATAGTACCTTTTTCTTTTTTTAGAAAGCTTCTTTTCCATCTCAGGATGACGTAACAAATAATTTTTTAATTTAAAACCAATAATATCATCTTCGGAAACTATCTTAACTTTAGAACCCATCACTTTAGCAATTTCTTTTTTAATAACAGAGTAATGAGTGCAACCTAATACCAAAGTATCTACATTTTTTTCTTTTAAAGGTTTTAGATATTTTTTCAAAATAAGATCCAATCCTACCCATCTCATTTCCCCTGCTTCTATAATCGGCACCAACAACGGACAAGCAGATTGATATACTTTTAAATTTGAATTTTGTTTTATCAACTCATATTTTAAAGTTTCAGATTTTACAGTAGCTTCTGTGCCTATCACCCCCACCTTTCCATTTTTTGTTATTTTAGCTGCTTCTTCTGCCGCTGGGATAAGCACACCTAAAACTCTGCGATCTGGGTAATTTAATGGCAAATATTCTTGTTGGATTTTTCGCAAAGCAGCCGCTGACGCAGTATTACAAGCTAAAATAATTAATTTGCATCCTTTCTCAAACAAAAAATCAACAGCTTCTAAGGTATATAAATAAATAGTATCAAAAGACCGCGAACCGTATGGTACGCGGGCAATGTCTCCCAAATAGATATAATCGTAAGAAGGTAATTCTCTTAAAAGGCTTTTTAAGATGGTTAAACCTCCTAAACCAGAATCAAAAATGCCAATCATGCAGGGCCAGGAGGATTTGAACCCCCACGAACGATTTTGGAGATCGTCATGCTACCGTTGACATCATGGCCCTAAAAGCCCTACTTTTTGGCTTCTTTGTGAGGATTGTGCTTACGGCAGCGAGAACAGAATTTATTAAATTCCAATTTCTTCTCTACAGTTTTTTTATTCCTGCGAGTAAAATAGTTTATCTCCTTGCAAGCCTTGCACTGCATCTTAACAATATGTTCTTTTTTCATATATATAATTCAATTTTAATAATTAATTGGAGCCCAAGAGCAGATTCGGACTGCTGACCTACTCCTTACCATGGAGTTGCTCTACCAGCTGAGCTACTTGGGCAAATGGTGGAAGCGGCAGGATTTGCACCTACGTAGTCCTTAGGCCGCCAGATTTACAGTCGGGGGCGATTGACTGCTCCGCCACGCTTCCATATTTATACCGGA
>CAYNAL010000072.1:0-6131 GCA_964395555.1 uncultured Candidatus Saccharibacteria bacterium | reverse complement strand
ATCAGCAACTAACTAGTTGGTGTTTTAATGACATCTTGTTATTAATATATTAATAATTAATCATTAAAAATATGATTGGAAATTTTAGAAATAATAATGTTAATGGTCCTATTATCATACAAACTCCGGATCCAAATTTAGGCATAAAAACTACTCCCGACATAGTGCCCTCTGAACCAAAACAAACTACGGCTAATTTATTAGATAATTTGGTAGACAATATGAAAAATGCCCCTTGGCTTTGCTCTATTATATCCAAAGAAATTAACCCCTCTGAAGAAATAGAAAAAATATTACAGACACTCAGTATAAACTATAAAAAATCATTAGACTTAAATGGTGCTAATAAAGAAGATATACAAAATTGTCTTAAAAATTTTCTTAATTTTTTAAACGAAAAAAAACTTGTCTTACAAGATGCAGAAAAAAACTTACCTGATAACAAACTAAAAGAAGATCTTACTAAGGCATTAAAAGAACTAGAAACAATATTAACAGAAATAACTGAGTTTTATAATGACTATGAAAAAAAACAAACAGATCTAGCAAAAATTAATAAATTAATAGATTCTCTCCCTAAAGCACTCCTCGCTGCTATGCCATCAGAAGAAAAAATAAAACTCGCAAAGGCTATTTGTCTTCTAATAACAGATGTTTATGGTGGAAATCAGCAACAAACTAATACACCACCTAATTCTCAGCAAACCCAAACTGGCACTTCTCCTATTATCCCAGCTAATCCAACTACTACTCCTGCTGGTCCCCCAGTTGCTCCAGCTACCGCCCCAGTTATGCCTGTCACCCCTAAAAACAAAATAAATGTTATTGATATCCTTAAGGCCAGTGGTATGAGTTTGGCTTGGATGACTTTATTTACAACAGTCCTTGCATTTTTAATAAGCTTCAAATTAGTAGAGTTTGCAACTGGGTCTACAACAATACCAGGAAAAAGTTAAAAATATTAAAAACCACCAATTAACGAAATTGGTGGTTTTTTAATAAATATATATTATTTCTTTAAACAACCAGCACAACATTTGAGACAAATCTGAGCAGCAGAATTAGCACGCAAACGTTCTTTTTCTATTTCTTTTCCACATTTAACACATATACCAAAGCTATTATCTTTGATCATAACCAAAGCTTGATTGATTTCTTTTAATCTAGTCTCTAAAGCATTTTCTAAAGCTAAGCGACCATTATATGATTCTACCTCATTAGCTTGGTCGTCTACTAAATCGCCACCTTGAATAAAGGGATATCTACTATCGTAATCACCAGAGATATTTTTATTCTCTGAAGCAAAGCTTAATAAGTCCTTTTTTAATTGGGACTTCTCTTCTTCTAATTTTTTCTTAAATTCGTTTAAAGATTTTTTATCCATATTTTTTGCTACATTTTTATATTAGCTAATCATTATTGAAAGTCAAGTTGACTAAAAAAAGAAATCCCGTTAATATCATAAATAAGATGTGCGGCAGTAGTTCAGTGGTAGAACGTCTCCTTGCCAAGGAGAAGGTCGAGAGTTCGAATCTCTTCTGCCGCTCCAAAATTTATTTTTTGGAGGATATTAGCGTACACTTTGCCCATTAAATATCCAGCGAAAAATTAAAAAATTAATTTTCAAAATGATTGTATAGGCTATTTTAACTTAATTCATCTAAAGTTTTTTCAAGATAATTGCAAAACATTTAAAAAAATAACGATACTCTTACAGATTTTAATGGCCATTGCAGATCAATGAATATCGCGGTATAATAAAGTTAGTTATTAAAGAATAACAAACCTAAGCAAAAATTTTATAAATAACTTATTAATTAAAATAAATTAAAATATATGCCACCTGAAAGACTACCAACAACTCCGGAATCAATAAGACCAAAAACTTTAACTCCGGAAAAAAAGGACACTAAAGAACTTGAAAAAGAGGCTTTAGAGAAGTCTATAAAAGATATAGAGAGCTATTTGTGTCCACAAAATCAAGAGTCTTTAAAAAAAATGCCTGCTGGTGGCAAAAAAATTATAAGTCAGATTTATGAAGGTCTTTATAAAATTCCTGGTGTAAACAGGATAGTTGGCAAATTAGAAATTTCCTACAACCAATTTTGGTTAGATAAACACGAAAAGAGAGCTGTTGATTTAAAAGGCAAAATAGATGGTCTTGATATGCAAATTGGGACATTAGACCAATCAAAAAAAGAGATAGAATCTGTTATAGAAGACTTAAAACAACAAAAAATACCTGGTGTTGAATCATTACAATTAAAATTAAAGGATATCGATAGGCAAAAAATAGACTCATTGAATAAAAAAGACAAAATTCAATCGGAATTTGAATCCAGAGAAAATAAAGTAAAATTATATGCTAACAAAAGAGATAAGATTGCTAATAAACTTATTGAACACTACGACGAAAAGCTTATGCCCATGGAAAAAGAATTAAAAAGATTACACTCTCATGTAAAACATATAGATTTATTAATCGCGGTAACAAAAGAAAAACACAGGGATCTGTTGTCGGGATTAGATCATATAGAAAAACAAAAAACAAAGATAGAAGAACTCTTAAGAAAAAATGGAATGCCAGAAAAAGAGATCAAGAAAGATGTCACAATAAAAAAATTAGAAAACTTATTAATACAGGGTCGCAAAAAAATAAAAGCAGAAAATGATATTCTTACTCAGAAGAAAGACGAGATAAATAGTAAAATCGCGAAAATTGATGCTAAGGCCAATCAACACAGAGACAAAAGAGGAGAATTCATACGTGTAAAGGAAGGAAGGCCACTAAATATACCAATGGAAACAAGAAAGAAAGAAGAGGAATTTAAGGGTAGAGAAGAAACAAAGGGTCATATAAGAGAAGAGAGCCCAGAAACCACAGGAATAAACAAAGAACCTCTACAAGAAACAAAACCAGAAACTATAGGAAAAAATAAAGAAAAATTAGAAGTTTCATCTCTTATCTCTGGTTGGAATAAATATCTAAAAGAAAAATACAATGAAGAAGTTTCTGGCGAACTTGTTGATTTGGATGATTTTCTAGAAAGAATAAACCATCTTTTTAAAAAAGATGATAAAATAAGCTTTGAAGGTTTTAAAGATATTCTTGAAAACTACTATAAGTGCAAAGATATCCCCCTGGATAAATTTAATGAGAATATTGATGATTTTATAAAAGCAGAAAAGAAGAAAAAGGAAGAAGAACTCAAAAACGGAGAAAAAACAAATAATAATAACGAAACAATTGCAAAGACGAACGAAACACCATCAAAGGAAGTAGAAACCGCAGAAGAGGGGTTAGAACAAAAAGAAGTCTCTTCTTTTACCCACGGATGGAATGAGTACCTTAATGAAAAATACAAACAACAGACTCCTGAAAAACTCGTTATTTTAAAGGATTTCTTAGCGGACAACAAAATGTTAGAAGATACCAAGTTATCCTTCGAAGATTTTAAGAAAATACTTAAAGAATATTATCATTCTAAAAACATAGAAATAGATAAGCTTGATGAAGACATCGATGAATTTTTCGAGAAAAAACTAAAAACTAAAAAATAACAAGTTAATTTAAAAATTATGGATGATATAAAAACAGATCAAAATACCCAAGATTTAAATAGCCAACTCAATGGTTTATTAGATGAAGCAGAAAAAATCAATCAAAAAATAGATGAAACTAACAGCGAATCAAAAAAAAATATAGACGAACTTGATGCTAAAGTTAATGAATCAATAAATAACGTTGAGCAAATTTATTCTGATTTAGATCAAATAGAAAAAGAAGCTGGCGATGAATTAGACGCACTTGCATTAGAACAAGCGGAAGACTTAGGTAAAGAATAAATAGAAAACAATATATTAAAAAACTAGAGGTTTTCTAATATTTTTAAAAAATAAAAAAGCCTTAAAAGCTCTATCTATTATAATATATATTTATTTTGCTAAAGGATTTTTAGCGCCCCTTAATTCAAAATGCAAATGACAGCCTGTGCTATTACCCGTAGAACCCATTCTGCCTATTACTACACCCTGTCCAACTGTTTGACCTTCTGTTACTAATACTTCACTTAGATGAGCATATAAAGAGGTAGTACCATTAGAATGCTGAATTCTAATGTGTTTACCATATCCTCCATTATAACCACTAGTTGTAATTTTTGTTATTAATCCAGACGCAGTAGCGTAAATAGGAGTACCACAGCTATTAGCAATGTCTATAGCATTATAATAATGTAATCTACCCCAATTCCAGCCTGTAGTAGGATAAATATAATATCCACTTAAATCTTGAGTATCAGCTGAAGTGTTAACTGGTTTACCAGTAGCAACAGCGGCAGGTTGACTCACTTTTACCTTACCTCCGGGAATAATTAATATTTGACCAGCTTTTAAACCAGCATCACCTGCTAATTGATTAAAGGAAACAATATTAGCAGAAGATACACTATAAAGCTTAGCAATGGTTGAAAGATTCTCTCCTGATTTAACTGTATGCTTAATTCCTGAAACTGGTAAAATAGTTAACTCTTGCCCTGGTTTAATTAAAGATCCATTTTTTAAATTATTAGCCCAAAGTAAAGTATCTAAACTAATATTAAAAGCTAAAGCTACTTTAGCAGGGCTATCTCCAGCTTTTACAATATATGACATTAATCCAGACCGCTTGGTATCCGAAGATCCAGACAATTGTAAATCTGGACTATTTAAAGATAGAAGAGTATCTTCGTCTGTTGCTAAATAATATCCGCTAAAATCTTCTGGTAGATTGTTCTCTTCTTCTAAAATTTCAATTTGGCTGCCGTCAGCACAAACACTTTCTGTATATGCTACTGCGGTTTGAGATAGAGGACATTCTTCAGCTTTAGCTATCTCTTGATACAATGACAAAGGGTTTCTGTTCTCTAATTGAGGCTGAGGACCACTAACAGTGGATTCTGCGTTAATAAAAGAATGTCCAAAAGCAAAAACAGAAATTAAAGCTATAAACGACAAAAAAACCAGAGGCGCTGGTAAGCTGATCTCTTTTTCTGCCACTTTAAGGGTTATTCCCAGCCATTTCTGTTGTTTTTTTGCTACAATCCAGAAACCCTTCAATTGTTTTAATATATTACTAATAATAGTATATAATTAGATAGTGTTGTAAAAAGGCTTAATTAGCCTCATAACAAGTATAGAGGGCAAAAGCCCTTTGGTCAAATAGTTATCCACAGCTTTATCAACAGGGGTAAAAACTAAAATGTATAATATAAAACCAAATAAAAGATTAGGTCAGGTTTTTCTAAAAAACCGCATGGTTATTAGCAAAATCATTGAAGCAGGGGAATTGAATCCTTCTGATTTGGTTTTAGAGATTGGTCCTGGGCAAGGTATTTTAACCAATGCCCTCCTTAAAACAGGTTGTCAGGTTATAGCTTTTGAAAAGGATCCTATCTTAAAAACAAACCTAGAAAAAGAGTTAAAACAAAATCCCAAAATTAATTTAATTTTAGGAGATATTAGAGATTGGCTAAAAAATAGAAAAGAATGGCCTTTAATTTTTAAAAAAACTTCTAATTACAAAGTTATAGCTAATATTCCGTACTATCTTACCTCTTATCTTATTAGGTCATTTTTAGAATTAGACAACCCCCCTTCTATTATGGTACTTCTAATTCAAAAAGAAGTAGCCCAACGATTAGTTAGCCAGCCCCCTCAAACGAATTTGTTAGCTATAGCCACTCAATACTATGGTCAGGTTAGTATTATTTGCCATGTACCCAAAGAAGATTTTTGGCCTCAACCTAAAGTAGATTCTGCTGTTATTAAAATACAAACACAAAACAAATATCGCAACAAAAAACAAGAAAACATTTTTTTCCAAATTCTTAAAGCTGGATTTAGCCAACCTCGTAAATTATTGATTAGTAATCTAAATAAAAATTTAACAATAGACAAAAAAATCCTTATAGACTGCTTTGATAAAACAAAATTAGAAATGAAAGTTAGGGCTCAAGAGCTATCTTTAGAACAATGGCTATCTTTAACTGATTTTTTGTTTACTTGTCTTAATAAAAAGTGATATAATAGAAGATAAGATTAACCAACAATAAATCTTATTTTATATATGAAAATTAAAAAAATATTGTTAG
>CAYNAL010000071.1:0-3338 GCA_964395555.1 uncultured Candidatus Saccharibacteria bacterium | reverse complement strand
ATAGATTCTAAATAGAAACGATAACACATGGCACATTGATAATCAGAATATATCTCTACTAATACAGGAGCATTAGGATCACCTAATAAAGGCAAGGATTTAGAATCCCCAGCTATAGGCTCTACAACTATTGGCTCTGTTGTTGTGTTATTTGGAGTAAAAATAGGAGGTAAAACTAACCCTGTTTGTTGCTTTGAAATATAAATTAAAGCAAAAGATAAAATAAGGGCGGCTGCTATCAAAGGCAAACTGATTTTTTTAGACATATATTTATTATATTAATTAACTAATATAATCCTATTCTATAGTCTATACTTTAAAAGTCAAACTAAAAAACTGGAATTGAAATTATTTTTTCTTAAGATTACGAAAAACAAAATTTTAACTTTGATTTTTTACAAGCACATTTTTAACATAACCTTGATCCTCTTTTCCTTGATAAGCTTGTCCATAACTTAAAGAATTTATAAGATCCAAATCTTCTTTTATTTTTTTTGCTAAATGGAACGCAAAATTTACAGCTACAGCATTACCAATCATTTTATAGCCATCAGCTATATTATAATATTTAAAGATAAAATCATCTGGAAATGTTTGTATTCTTGCGCATTCTCTGACTGTAAGACGACGATATAAATGCTCTTTGCCCAAAACAAAAATTCTTTTATTCTGTTCAATAAATTCCATCTTGGGTGCTTGAGGATGAATAGGGGCATGACGACCACCTGCTTGAATCGTAAAAGAAGGCTCATCCCAGCTTCTTACGCGATTTCGAGACATATAGATTGTTGAAAATCCACCATTCATATATTCATGGTTTGGTATTTTTAATTCCTCTCCGTTTGTTTTATTTCCTTCTTTTGCAGGTTTTGCCAAACGCAAATTATAGATTGCATTCTTTAATACAGGCTTATATTCCTGAGATTTTGGAAATTCAAACTTTTTTCCTAACTTTTTATGGTAACCAATAATAATTACACGAAGACGATCCTGGGGCACATTATAATCATTCGCATTCAATAATTTATAAGACACCACGTAGCCAGCATTTTCAAATTCTTTAATAATATTTAAAAATGCCTCTTTGTGCTTAGGGTGCAAAATTCCGGAAACATTTTCAGCTAGAAAAAATTTTGGTTGTTTCTCTTTTAATATACGAATATAATCATAAAATAATTGGCCTCTTTTATCATTTATCCCACGCCTGGCACCAGCCTCACTCCAACTTTGGCATGGCGGACCACCAATTATTCCGTCAACATCTGGAATTTCAGAGGCTGAAACATCTACAATACTTCTTTTGTCTAATTTTGTTTTAGGAAAATTATATTCTAATGTTTCCCATATTACTTTATCAAATTCGTTCGCCCAAACAATGTCAAAACCGGCTTTTTCAAAACCAAGATCTAACCCACCAGCGCCTGTAAATAAAGAAGCTAATTTCATATTATTTACTAAAATTTAAAAGTTTCGCCTCTAATAATTTAGCAGGATTGTTGGGCGACTTAATTTTTATATCTTTAATAGAAAATTTATCGCTAACAAGTTTCTCTAAATTTTTCCTGTCTTTTTCAGGAAAAAGAAAATATTTTTCTTTTAACATAATTACATTAACAGAAAATTCTGCATTTTGATCAATGGGTGCAACATAATCAAAAACTTTTATTGGATTCTCTATTCCCCACATACCACGAATGCGCAAATAAGTAATTCCGAGCGGATCAACCCTATTAACCCTACCTAATTCATCTGTTTGAGATAATTCAATATCTTGCAATGCATTTATCCCTCTTAATACTTTGTCTCTAACTTTTTCATAAATTTCTTTGCTTGCTGCATAGCAATTGCCATAAATAAACCAAAGAGCTTTTAACTTATTTTCTTTTAAAATTCCAACGACATAAACTAAATCTTTTTCCTTCCAATCCTCACAATTACGACAAGCAACTGTAATCATGGGACTATCAAAAAACAATTTGTCTTTAGGATATGAACTATTTAATGCAATCCCCGAGCTTAAACTTTCAATTTTTTTTACTTCGATTGCGTCACCTTGTTTAATTATAATATCCGGTGGATTATTTTGATTCCCAATATAAGAAAAATATTTGTTATAAATTTTATTTTTATTTTCTATATTATTTTCATCTAAAGAATTACAGAATAAATCTTTTACATAGAATTCCAAGGCATCACCCATACTATTTGCCCTGTTAACAACACTATAATAAGAAGCTAAATTTGTAATCGGTTTTTTTATTAAATTTGTAATTGCTATAAGCAAATTTGTTTCCATATTTTATCTTTCCCTCAATGTTATTTTTACTTCCCATGATTTTAATTATTTAATAATATTCAGCAATATACTATGTTTCTAATATAATGATACTAAATAAATTGGAATCAATCAATTAGAATAAAAAAATAATCCAAATACCTAAAAAGTCAAACTAAAAAACTGGAATTGAAATTATTTTTTCTTCGGAAAAACCAGACATTAAATCCATATTGTTAATACCTCTAATTGTAAAATGATATTCATTAGTTGTCCCAAAGACATATTCAGGTAAGGCACTAACAGCTAACTCATAAAAATATTTATTGTTTTCTTCCGTCAATTGACTCAATGTCAAAGGTAAAGCATAAATCGTACCGTCTAGTTTGTGATAATCAATTTCATATCTTAATTGTTTTTGCACTGGATCTACATCCCAACTTAAAAGCAATTTTTGATTATGAGGTGTATATACAACTTGTAAATTACCAGGGATACTTGAAGCATGAAAAACCTTATTAGCATTATAATAATATTTAGTATTGTCTTTTTTTACTAATTGCAAATAATAAAATGAACCAGTATAAGCGTAATATCCTACCGTAATATAATCATCTCTCGTAAAATCAGAAAATCTCTTATATACCCTACCGTCTTTGTTCATCAAACCATAAAGGTCTATTACCATATGGTTATTACTAGGTAAATAACGAAGATTATAGGCTATATTTCTAGTCCCACCATATGCAGCAGTGCATTTAGAAGGGTCACTATGTGGTAAAATTAAGCTACCAACCGATGTAGGATAATCCCCGCAATTATTGTAATAAAGAAGCAAACTTTCTATTTCCGGATTATTTTCATAATCAGGCACCCAACCACCTGTTAAAGCAGCATCAGGTACTTCTCTGTTTAAATAAAATACCATAGTAGACCAAGCGCCTGGCTCTGATTCGCTTAAACTTTGAATAAAAGGAAAACTTAAATAATCAAAATCTAAAAACAAACGAGGATCATCTTCTGACAAAGCATGCCAAGCAAGATTGCTGACATAATCTGTAGG
>CAYNAL010000070.1:0-5288 GCA_964395555.1 uncultured Candidatus Saccharibacteria bacterium | reverse complement strand
GATACGTGACCAGACGCCTGCTGAGGTGCGTGACCAGACGCCTGCTGAGGTATCTGAGTAATTATCGTTTTCATAACAATGCCATGAGCAAGCCTCAAGTGACCACCCATGCCACCCGGCTGAACTTGCTTACCGCACACTTCGCATACCCGTATTTTACCTTTTCTCATAATGACAAATATACACCAACATTTTCGACATACGTCATAAAGTTTCTACCGTAATATTAACAATCTATTTAAGACCTAACAGCCTGATAATCACTTATGTTTCTTTCCCGACTTGGGCTAACTATGGCTATACACACACCGGATCAGGTTCGATCAACCATGAAATCAGTATCGCAATCGTACAATTCAAGCAACTTTATTGCCCTGATCCTGCCACCGTAGATATATTCATTCAATAGGTGCAAGGCTATTCCCTTCCGGCAAAGATCATTGTATGTGGTTCGGGGGATTGAAAAAATAACCTTAACTGCCTTATCGTCCTTTAATATTTCCTCGTCAGTCATTACCTTGATATCCTTGAAAAACCCTTTGCTGGGATAGTATTGGTGCTTACCTTTCATTACCCTGATATACTCGTCCACCGCACTATCATTGCCCTCGTCAATCAATTCAAAGAAAGTTTTACCATGCTTAGACGTTTTCATACTTGCCCCTGTAAGTTCCTTTTCAAGCATACCCTTAAACAGGTAATCAGTCATATCGTCTAACTTACCATTCCACTTTTCAACGACAACTGTATTTTCATTTACCAATAGTCCCTGCTCTAAAAGTTTCCTCTCATACAGTTTTATAAAAACATTGATAGCATTCAGCATTTCGGGATCACCAACAAAGACTGTATGCAAGTGCGGATGCCAACCATTTTTACCATATAGCACCTCAAACACCCTTAAAAATTCAACTGAATACTGTTGCTTAATCTTTTTATAACTACCATTTGAATTCGCATAATTGAACGCACCTAACAGTTTCTTATGCAAATTCTCAAGGGTATCACTAACATTATGCTGAAGGGTTAAGGTTATGAATAACACGGTTTTATCTGCTTTCTTATAGGCTTGTAATTGCTCGTATAACTCGTCTGCTCTGACTTTCATAATCTTATACATACAGTCCGGACAGAACCATATACTACCACAACGCATAACACCATGATAGTACATATTACCACTTTCACCCAGTACTGCATCTATGATCTGCTGACCTTTCAAAATTGGTCTTACACCGCAATATCCAACACGCTTTTCCTTTGCGCCTATTTTCTTTTTCCGTTCAATGTTTTCCTTTTTGTAATCGTACTTTTTTTCAGCAATTTCAGAAGGAGTTAATTCTTTTCCTTTCTTAACTGATTGACTGATACCGTTTGCCGAATAGATCGTAGTATTACCGAGAAGACCTACCGGATCACGACCTTTTACCGTTGAAAACTTGCCGATAAACATATCTCGATGTTCTTTCATGCTAACCAAAGCATCCTTATCGTAAGCCGGAAGATTGTGTTCGGATTTACCGCAACAGGCGCAAACGGGTATTGAATCCGTTACTGTATCATGTAGAAGGGAATGCAACAAAGAAGTATCGGTATTAAATACTTTTCTGTCGCTAAAAAGATTTAGAGCGTTACCGCTATCAATTTGTTCTTTATGTCTTATCTTTGCGCTTGTCATTTGAACTTATATGGAACCCTGTTTGCTGGCTGTGAACCATTATGCAAATAGGGTTTCGTGTTTTTACCCCGTTTTTATTTTTTTAAAAAGACGCAAAAAGAAAACAGGGGTACGCCACCTTCGACGTACCACCTGATAAGAGCTTACGCTTCTTTTTGCTATGTTTTCACTACTCATGCTTGAGTATTAGTTTTTCATTTGTCTTACGATCATACAACGTGATCCACCGCCATTGCGGATACTTGACATTGCAATACGCTTTAAACCTATCAACGGACGTTTGCTTACGATACTTTACAAATCCCTTATTGCCAACAGCAGTATCAGCCGTATACACGATAGCATTAAAGTTTTTGTAGTTCATTCTTTTTGCGTCCTTTCAACTTTTCGATTTTTCAAAATGGATAATCGTTCTCAGGATCTAACTCACAATCTAACTCCGGCTGTCCCTTTACATAAAATGGATAGTCTATTTCAGATTCTTCCAATATAACAGCCATAGCAAGCAGCATATTCTTTGACGGTTTGATAAACATATAGTCAATATCCGACACTACTTTTAAATTTTTCATTATGCTAATTTTTAATGATTTTGTATAGTATCCCAAATGTTACTAACCCAATAACACCGGCTGAATACATTGAATATTCGTTCGCTTTATCCTGATCATAACCTTTAGCCAGGAACACTGATTTAAGGCCCGTATAAGCCATGTAACCGCCTATTGATCCACCGATCAGGCCAACTACCAGCGACCGCATTGTAGGTGCCCTTTTGACCTGTACGGTTGTTTCGGGTTCAGGATAACTGACAACTTCTGTTATTATAGGTTCTGTTTGTGGTGCTGAAATCGGCACAACAGGTTCAACCGTTGTCTCTGAATTGACCAAAGAGATTTTTGTCACTTTGACCGGGGCCGGACGCTTTGTTCTGGCGTTAACCTTTGATTGTTTATTTATGTTTTTACTTACTGCCATTTACCGTGAATATTTCAATTTACTATACCGGCTAATCAATGTGTAATTTTCATTGTCACTATCATACGGCTTAATATGTGGATTAGCTTTTTTCATATCATCAAACTTACATTCAAATCTGCGTTCAAAGTCAGCAATTAAAGCGTCTACAACCTTATTGGTATTAAGAACTGATAGTAAGTTACCGGATTGCTCATGATAAACTACCTCATACATTTTAGCAAGTAATATCCACAAATCCCGATCGGTATAAAGGTGCTTACCGTCCGGACGCTTACACTCGGTTAAATCTTTGCCTGTTTCAACTGATAGTTTTTGAGTAATGGCTGGCTGAGAAGCAATAGCATTAAAAACCATTGCCTGATTCTTTATAATACTTGACTGAGCTGTTACTGTTTCCCGCAACTGTAAAGTATCGGTATTTTTTCCGTTTCTAAAGTCTTTTTGCTTGCAAGCGTTACTGCAAAACAATGCACCTTTGATGCCCTGAAAAGTATTTCCGCAAACCTTACAAGTCCGGTCTTTCGATACTTTTATTAATTCAGGTGTAATGATTACAACCCTTGCCTGTTCTATGGTTAAGCCGTTTTGAACAGCTTTCATTCTGTTCCGTTGATCGGTACTTTTACAGTTAGGACTACAAAATTTAGCGTTACTTTTTCGGGACTGAAAAGTATTGCCACATACCTGACAAACCCTATCTTTCAACCTTGATGCTTTTCTGACTGCCATATCGGTATTTAATACTGTAAATCATTACAAACTTACAACATAAATTACAACTTGGTATCGTGATAACAATAAATACTTACTAACAAGAATACTAACAATCTATTTAAGACCTAACAGCCTGATAATCAACATTAAAGCAGTTTTACTGATCGACAACTATGGCTATACACCTACGCACACCGGGCCAACCGGTCACCTATATACCCATATTTGACAGTCGATATTGCTATCCAGTCTCTTATTGCCTGATCTCTAAGGTTGAAATTATGCACGATAAAGTCAGTATTTACGTCATACAGCTCAAGTAACTTTAAAACACTATCCCGGCCACCGTCCCAATGTTCGATCAGCAACCGTCTTGCTATTCTTTTACTCCGGATGTCGGCCATGACAATACGCGGGATCGTGTAAATTATCTCTTTTACCTTATCGTCTTTTAGTACCTCTTCATCAGACTTTATTTCAATGTCAGACGCAAAGAAATTATCACTCTTATGCCATTGCTTACGGCCTTTCATTGTCTTGATATACTCGTCTATTATCCGGTGTTCTTTATGTTGTAATTCAGCGTTCTGTTCATCTGTTCTATTCTTTTCTCTTTTCACTTGCGCGTTAACCAACTCAAAGAAAGTTTTGCCCTTATTATCTTTCTTAAAACTACCACCTAACAATTCTCTTTCAAGCATACCCTTAAACAAATATTCTTTCATCTTATCTACGTTACCGTCCCACTCTCGGACGTCAAAGGTATGCTCATTAATTAATAACCCTCGTTTAGTCAAATACCGCTTATACAGTTTCCCGAAAACATTGATAGCATTGATTATTTCAGGATCACCAATAAACAAGCAATGCCGGTGAGGATGGTGACCATTTTTGCCATATAATACCTCTAATACCCACAAAAATTCAGCCGGTACTTTCGCTTTAACCCTTTCCCAACTATGATGCTTATTCGCAAAGTTAAACGCACCCGCTAACAGGTTAAGTAAATCATCGAGACGGTCGGTAATGCTATGCTGTAAAGTAAATGTTACAAATAACACGGTTTTGCCAGCGTCACGATATCTTTTAAGTTGATTGTAGACTAATTTAGACCTTTCCTGAAGCAGTTTATACCCGCAATCCTCGCAGAACCATATTGAGCCACACGTTTGGAACTGCTGATAATAAAAACCACCCTTTTCGCCTTGTACCACGTTATAAAATGCACTATGCTTATTAATTGGTGTTATACCGCAGTAGTCAACAGTCTTAATTTTCTTACCAATGAAATCTTTTCTCTCTGCTTTTGCCTTTTTGAATTCTAATTGTCTTGCCTTGTACTGAGCAGGGGTTAATTTATGTTTTTCTACAACAGTTTGATATTCAGGCTTATTATCCCCAAAAGGGGGGAGAAAGTCCTCTTCGGAACGAGGAGACGTACCCGACCCCTTCAGCGTAACCTTAATTTTGTTTTTTGGTTTGGTTGGCTTATGAATAACTCTATCTCTGTCGGCTACCAGATCAGCCTTATAAGCCTTAAAATTAGCCTCGGTATCACAAGTATCTTTTGATTTACCGCAACAGGCGCAAACGGTTGAATCCGTTACTGTATCATGTAGAAGGGAATGCAACAAAGAAGTATCGGTATTAAATACTTTTCTGTCGCTAAAAGTATTTTCAGCGTTACCGCTATCGAATTGTTCTTTATGTCTTATCTTTGCCATTGCTTTTGAACTTATTTAACCCTACTTGCTGGCTGCACACCAATATGCAAGTGGGGTTTTTGTTATTACCCCTTTTCTATTTTTTTAAAAAGACGCAAAAAGAAAACAGGGGTACGCCACCTTCGACGTACCACCTGATAAGAGCTTACGCTTCTTTTTGCTATGTTTTCACTACTCATGCTTGAGTATTA
>CAYNAL010000069.1:0-2956 GCA_964395555.1 uncultured Candidatus Saccharibacteria bacterium | reverse complement strand
AAACATCATCAGCAAATACGTTTTTTCTGTAGACCAGACAAAATAAATGAGTTTGTACCGGAAAAAGATGGTTGGGAAATTATTGAAAGAATTTTTGTACAATTTAAAGAAGTATCAAAATATATTCATTGGATAGAAACTACTACAGGTAAAGCTCAATTTGAATATTTTTTGCAATTAACAAAATTGATTAATTAAGTTTTTAGGTAATTAGTAATAGATATGATATATTAAAGCATATTGATAAAATAATATGAAAGTAAATATGGTTAAAAAAATAGGTTTTGATAATGAAAAATATCTTAAAGGCCAGACCGCTGCAATCTTAGACAGAGTAAAAAGTTTTGATAATAAACTGTATTTAGAATTTGGAGGCAAACTTTGTTTTGATTATCATGCTGCTCGTGTCCTTCTAGGTTATGACCCTAATGTTAAAATTAGATTATTACAGTGCTTAAAGGACAAAATTGATATTGTGTTATCTATATATGCTGTAGATATTGAAAGAGGTAGGGTGCGTGGAGATTTTGGGATTACATATGATGTTGCTACTTTAAAATTGATTGATGATTTAAGAAAATGGGGATTGGATATTTTAGCAGTGGTGATTACGCGTTTTGATAACCAACCCTCGGCATTAATATTTAAAAATAAGTTAGAGCATCGTGGTGTAAAAGTTTATTTACATTATCCTATTTCTGGTTATCCTGGTGATGTAAATACCATTGTCAGTGAACATGGTTTTGGTAAAAATGAATATATTCAAACGAAAAATCCCATTGTTGTAGTTACTGCTCCTGGTCCCAATAGCGGGAAGCTATCTACTTGTCTTTCACAATTATTTCATGAACACAAACGAGGAATAAATGCTGGGTACGCAAAATTTGAAACTTTTCCAATTTGGAATTTACCATTGAAACATCCAATCAATGTTGCTTATGAAGCAGCTACGGCTGATATCAGGGATTATAACCTTATTGACCCATTTCATTTAGAAAAATATAATCAAAGTGCTGTTAATTATAACCGGGATGTAGAAAGTTTCCCTATCCTTAAGCTTATATTAAGTAAAATTTCTGTTAAAAATTATAATTTACCTATTTATAATTCTCCTACTGATATGGGGGTTAATTGTGCAGGTATTGGCATTATTGATGATCAAATAGTACAAGAGGCAGCTAAGCAAGAGCTCATTCGCCGGTATTTTAGATATAACAGTGAATATATTTTAGGTGTTGAGAAAAAAGAGACTGTGGATAGGGTAGTTTTGTTAATGGAGGAAATGGGGGTAAAGATTACAGATCGGTTAGTTGTGGAAGTAGCCAGAAAAGCCGCAGAAGCTGCAGAAAAACAAGAAGACAAGGGACATGATGGAATATTTTGTGGAGCAGCAATTCAATTAAATAGCGGAGAGATAATTACGGGTAAAAATTCTAAACTCTTACATGCTGCTTCTAGCTTAGTAATGAATGCGCTTAAAAATTTAGCATGTATTCCGGATGAGATAATGCTTTTAAGTCCCCAGGTTATAAATCAGATCGCTAAATTAAAAAAAGATATTTTAAAATCAGATTCAGAAAGTTTGGATTTAGAAGAATGTTTAATCGCTCTTTCTATTAGTGCGGCTACTAGCCATACTACAGAATTAGCGATGGAAAAACTTGATCAATTAAGAGATTGCGAAATGCACATGACACATATTCCTACCCCAGGAGATGAGGTGGGTTTAAAAAGATTAGGAGTAAATCTGACTACCGATGGAAAGTTTTCTTCTCAAAATCTTTTTATAACTTAGATATAGTTTTAAAATTAAGTTTATATTAAAAAAATAAGATTAATCCGGGAATTTTTGAGGTTCTTGTTTAAATTAAAAAAACCGGTCATGGCTAGCCGCACATATACCGACTTTTTATGTCTTTATTATAGTCTTTTTTAAAATGGTTTGTCAAATATATATCTGGGCCTTTAGAATTTTTTAAAGAAACCTCGCAAAATATAAAAGATAAGATAGGCATCTCATAAAATGCCAAAGGGATTCCTTACGGAACCCCCAAGCTAAGAATTAGTGATCTTTCGATCAATTAGAGTATATCAAATAGATATTAAATTAGTCAATAAGGCAATGTCTTTTTATATGATGTGATGCGGGACATTGATAATAAAAAACAGCTTGCTATAATGAAAATACTAAACGTGAAAAGCATCCTAAATGGGTGCTTTTTGTTTTTTAATTCATTTTAAATTTTTACTCGTGTAATTTTTTAATCACTATTTCAACAATCCCATGAGAATGAAGAGACGGTTTTTTGTCTTTGACCATCTTGTTTTTGTAATAGAGAATCTTATACTTGGAATCAAAGTAATTTTTAAGTTCGTTTTTTTCAAAGAAATGCCACCAATGAGGTATTTGTTTGCTATAGAAGGTATTATCTTCTTTTGGTTTGTGCTTTTTTATCAGTTTTTTGTAAGACGGATCATCGGTATTAAAAACCGAGATGATTAAGATACCATTTTTTATTAAGCTTTTTTTGATTTTTTCTATCAATATTTCAAATTCTGATTTTTTGATAAAATTAAGACATTGAATGGCTAGGATCAAAGAATACTTTAAAATAGGGTATTTAAAAACTATCATATTTAAAACTAATGTTTTAATTGATAGTTTGTTATCTTTTGCTATTTGTTTGATGGTTTCAATATTTTCTTCGTCTATATCAATAGCATCAACCTTAAATCCATTTTCTGCGAGAAATATTGCGTTTTTTCCTTTTCCTGTACCTATATCTAAAGAGGCACCTAAAGGAACTTTTTTATAGAATTTAGAAACTAAATGAAATGGCTGTATTTTTGTCATAGAATTAACGATATGTGTATATTTTAATGGTTTTCCTTGATTTTGTAAAATATTGAGAAGACAGCAAGAATAGATCATAGACAATCCTGGTATCCATAATTT
>CAYNAL010000068.1:0-2668 GCA_964395555.1 uncultured Candidatus Saccharibacteria bacterium | reverse complement strand
AAAATCTTTTAATATCTTAATACAAAAATGTGTTTTTGTAAATGGGAGGTTAGGGATATAAAAACCCCTAACACATTTATGTTAGGGGTGGGTTGGTTTAAAAAGAAAAACGTAGTTGTGGGTCTGCAATATTTATATCTTGCTGACCCAGGAAGCCAATTTTCTTGGCATCTAGAAAAATACTGGTTTCTACGTACTGACCATTTTGATAGAAATGCCGGACTAACTTATGAATCTCTGGCATGTCTAGAATATGGCCAAGGCTTAAAGCCTTTCTTTCCCAAGTCTCTTTTTCGCCTTGGGAAAGAGGGGCTTCATCTAAAATCGCTCGGAGTTTTTGATACTTCTCCAAAGCGGTCAATGGCAGACTGTCAATATAGCTCTGCCACATCTTACAGCACCTCTTTGTTTCTCGTCTGGACTAATAAGTCCGGAAAAAGAAACAGATTTGCAGGAACATCTCCCTTGTTAAATTTGGAAATGATCCTTAGTTGTATTACCTCGGTAGATGGACTCCCAATGATTGCATCTACCTCGCAGATGCCATTATCTACAGTCAATAACCGTAGGAATAAACTGTTATCTCCTCGGTTACCGAATAGATGGCATGCCCCGCAGTTAACATATTTTTGATTGGGGGCCCATTCAAAAATATTACAATTTTCCATATTTGCTTCCTCCTTTTTTTGTTTTTTCAATGAAACTTTTTGTATGTTAACACAAAAATGTGTTGTTGTAAATGTTTTAAAAAATCTAGAAGTTATCCACAATTGGGTGTCAAATTTTTTAAAAATGAAAAATTGAATTTAATTTTTGGATTCATTGTGGGTTATATAAAAGGTGATCCTCTTTACTCTTTTTATACAAAACAAAAGAGCTGTTGATAATCCTCAACAACTCTTCAGAAAAGGTATGGTTGTAAGATGTGCCATTAGGCACACTCCCTATTTCAATCTCTTAATGAGATACTATTATTATATGGTTTTTTAAAAATTAGGCAAATTTAGGCATCACATCATATAAAATGACACCATGGTGACCAAACTAAATGATTTAACCAGTCTGCGCATGGTGTCATTTTATATGATAGTTTATAAATATTTAAGTTTTGCCTCTATGATTTGTTTAAAATACGATGAGGTTAAAGGGTATTTATGGTTATCTGGAGCAAAATATTTCGTACCTTCTTCTTTGGCTAGAAAAACAATAAATGGGATATATTTTATGGGTTTTTTATCAACAACAAACAAAGCAAAGACTATCCTAAGACCTTGGCTTGGAGATAGTCTTGGGTTAGTTGTGGCTGAACGATCCTTACAAAAATAAACAACAACTCCCTCTATAGTTGTTTTGTATAAAAAAGCGGCTAATGGGATAGAATAAGGGCTTTTTATTTCTTCTACCTTACCACGAAAGATTTTATAGTTATTTTCAATATCTTCTTCCGCACTTGGCACCTTTATTCGCTTTAAATCCTTTTTTATATATGGTCCAAGAAAAAAATCCATAAAAAGAACTATGAGATTAACGCTAAAAGTTTCTTTTGCGCATCATCACTGAATTTTACGTTTTTAAAATTATTTTGCTCAATATCAGGCTTATCCTCATCCCTATATCTTACAAAGCTAAAATCAAGTATTTTATTTTTTTCTGCTCCTAAGTAAATTGGGTCTTTGTGTGCTAAAAGACAGATATCATTTACAGATAATTTGTAATATTTCTCACAAGTAGCACGGATTGCATCTAATTTTTTGTCATCAAGGTATTTCAATAACAAATCGTTTTTCGCAATGTAAGCATTTTCTTTGTTTTTTATTAGATATCCTCCCGATTTTAATTCCTCCAAAGCTTTTTTTGTTTCAGGATACGAAGGGGTTGGTCCGTAGTTGTTTTTTATATATGAAATCCCCGAAATGAGTTCCCCGTATTTTTCAAAATAATCAGCTTCTACAAAAAACAATAGCTTCCAAAGCTTTGTTTCGTAAAGCCTGTCATTATAGTTTCGAGCAATAAACCAAATGAGTTCTTTTAATTTTTCTTTTTTTGTAATGCTCATATTTCTATTATGTTACTTTATTCAAATTATAGCAAAATGTGGTATAAAGTAAAGGATGTGTACGGGCTCATATGATATGATATACATCATATGGGCCAGTACATTGACTTTTAACTTTAATAAACATAAGATATTGATGTGCCCATTTAAGCGCAAGCTTTGTTCGGCTAAAGGAATTCCATATGCCGATAAAGTGGGTACAACAGAAAGAACCATCATTTAGATGGTTTTTCTTGTTTTATCTTTCTTTTTACGTACACTATAAAAATTGATATTACCTGTTCCTATTCGTCTTAAAACAACTGTAACCATGGTATTTTGTTTGCCGACGATTTCTCATAATTCCCAATACTCAACATTTTTATTTAATTTGTTTAAATAAGTAGGATTTGTATATTGAAATATACTCGTAGCATTCTTTAAAACCGGAATTACTAAGGGTAGTAGTCTTAATCTATACATTCTATTTTTTTGAGTTCGCGCCCTATTAGTCCCATCATACATTAAATGATGAAAACCTTTTGAATTGAAATAAACATATTCATTTAATATGGGACAATAAGATTTATTAACGGTTTTATACCATGCTCTTTTTTCTCTAAGTAATTCATC
>CAYNAL010000067.1:0-5851 GCA_964395555.1 uncultured Candidatus Saccharibacteria bacterium | reverse complement strand
GTTCCAGACTATCATGGTAAACCAAATCCTTTTGTTAAAAAGGAAAAGGAAAGAAAAAATTGTTGCGGAGAAGATGGTAAGAAATTAGCAGGAACTCCAAAGACTGAAGAAATTCCTGATTATCATGGTGAAAAGAATCCTGAGGCTAGAGAGTTTAAGACTTCTAAGAATACTAAGAAATCACAAGTAATTGAGGCGACCTCTTTCAAAGAGTATTTAGACGCCAAAGGAAAGATGAAAGATCCAGAGGTAACAATCAATGTAAATTTTACCCAACCAGAGGGACCAATTAGTGGTATGGCAGGTCCTTCTGGTGGAAAAGCATTGCCATATGTCAGTTCTGGAATTAAGAAAAAGGTGAAGTAAGTTTCTCTGGAAAGAGAAATTTTTGAAATTACTAAAATCTAATCTTCTAAACAATCCTTCAAGTTTAGAATTTTATGTCGCACAAAGCGGTCGCTGGAATAATTTATTGGGCGACAAGTTTTGTGGTAGAATTCGTCCTAAAAAACATAGAAAAACACGAGCAAAATCAACGCCTCGTATTACAGCAGTAGAAAAACATAATTTTACCGCCTCTATCTCTTGTTCTACTAACGAGTTACAACTCCAATTATCGACAAAAGTGCGGGCACCAATTTTATCCCCTATTTTCCTCTTAAAATCTTTGTTAAAATCTAACATAAAATTGGTTAAAAAGTCATTACTTTATGCCGTTACAATTACGCCTCGTATTTCCTTTGGCAAGGAAATACAAAGTGCATTTATTAAATCTTTTAAAAATAGTATTTTAATTGGTGAGCAGGTGAATAAATTTCATTTTCATGGAATTATAAAAAGTAGATTGGCGGAAGATAAGATTCGCAAGAAATTAAAAACTATATTTGCTGAATGTTTAATACACATTCAAAAGTATAGAAATAGTGGTTGGGTGGATTATATCTTTAAATCTTTTGATGAAAAAACAATTTTAATTACCAATATACCAAGTTTAGGATTATTAGAGACCAAGACAAACGAGGCGCGAATTGAAGAGGATATGGTTGGTGTGGAAGAAGCCACTGGCTTCATTTTAAGTAACACGGCTGGGGCGAAGCCCCTGCCTGAGCCGACCATTGAGGTCGGCTCAAAAGAGTTTAGAAACAATTTATACAAGGAGATTATGAATGGAGATTTTAGAAAAGTTGAAAAAGAAGTTCGAGAGCGAGGCGTCAAAGTTGGGAAAAAAGATTGCCACGGGAGTTCAAGTAGATGAAGCTTTACTGCGCGAAGCAATTTTAAATGTTGGAATCGAGGAGTTTGAAAAAATAATTAAAAATGAGAAACAAAAGGTTATTATTTCTAATCTGGAAAAAGAATTAATTCTTATTAAAGATAATTTTGACAAGAGCTGTCAAAATCATTTATTAGCTTACGAGGCGCACAAAGATTATCAGAAGTCAAGTTCGATAAAACTTTATGAATTACAGCAAGTGAAAGATATTCTTAATGGCAAGATGATGCAGGAAAATTATATTTATGAGCAATCCCTATTGGCGTTGAAGAACGCAAGAGAGGAGTTGTTATGAAGATTGATATTGAGGCTATGAAAAGCGAGGCGTCAAGGTTATCTCCTCCTGATGTTATATGGTTTGGTGAGCACAAAGGCGAGGCGTGGAAAAATTTGCCCAAGAATTATTTGTGTTTTTTATTAAAGCAGATGAAGTCATCAATAATAAAGAGCAAAGCGAGAGACGCTCTTAATCGGCAAGGAGGTTCATGAGTGAATTTTACAACAATTATTTGTGCAGTGAGCATTGGACTGAGTTGAGGCTTAAAGTTCTATCTCGTAATTCTGGCATGTGTGAGCAATGTAACTTGTTGAAGAGCCAACATGCCCATCATTTATGTTATAAACGGCTTTACAATGAGGAGCGAGCGGATTTAATGGCTTTATGTAGTTATTGCCACAAAGTCAAGCATAGAGTTAATACACAACTCGATTTGGATAAATACATGAAGGAGATAATTTTAAATGAAAAATAATGTTTTTAAATATGATAAAATCCACGGAAAAGTTGTAACAGAGGATTGTGGCACTCATTCCACTTATCAAGAATGCCTTGATTTTGGTAGGAATTATGAATTGCTTCGGGCAATGTGCGACAAGAACATTTCTTCTACCTATTGGAAACAATTCAATCCCCAGTTAGTGGAATTGTTCAAGAAGCATCCTGCTCTAAGGATTGATTTTGGAGGGCTTTTGAAGTGAAGAGATATTATGTTCAAGATGTTGAATACAACTCATTAGAAGACGCTCAGCGAGTTTTAAATGATATAGAATCACCTGATGAGGCTCGCCTCGTTATTGTTGATAGGCAATTGATAGGGATTAGTGAAAAATTAGGGAAACAAATATTTAAAATGGAGCCAGAATGGACAGAGAACAATTGAAGCAATTGACGATTGAGACGATTAATAATTCTTTATTAGCTGCGCAGCTTCATCGGTGGGAAGAAAAGGAATTTAAGCGTTCTATGTGTGAAAATGAAAAAGTATTCGAAAGGGAAAAAACAAGAATTGTGAAGCAATTTATGGAGGATTACAAAAATGGAAAAATTGAAAGCAGGTAGAGATAAAACGGGGCGATTTGTTCAGGGTAATTTGTGTCAAGTCGGCAATCGGGCGATGCGGGTTCTTGAATGGGACAAAGCCATCGATTCTAATGCTGTTAAAAAATGTTGTAAAAAGTTATTAGAATTAGCTCTTGATGGAAATCTTAAAGCAATTCAGTATATTCTTGATAGGGCATTAGGTAAGATAGCTGAGGAAATTAATATAAACGAGGCGCGTAATCCTTCAATACTTAGAGAAGAGTTAGAAACACGCCTTCAGGAATTTGTTGAGTAGTTACTGCATTTCTCTACTTGACATTTAGCCCACGCATTAGACATTTTGCTGGGCTTTTTTATTAGATTAGTAAAAGCAAAGAGCCGTTGAATTACATTCAACGGCTCTAATGCTTACTAAAATCTATTTTTATATAGTATTTTTTTTAAATATTTCAAATTATTTGCATATATAAGGAGTAGTGTTATGTAATAAAAAATTAAAAAGGTTAAAATATTATGAATTATCCTGAATGGAAAAGTAAAAATTGGAAACAAACAAGCGAGCCACGAGTATTAGGTTATGTTCGAACATCAACGATGAGACAAAATGATACAAAGCGACAAGTTGAAGGGTTGGACAAGGTGGAAAAAGAATTTAATTTAAATTTTGTTGATATTTTGAATGACAAAGATGGCAAGAAATCCAAATGGGCGTCCAGAACAAAGATTTTAGAGATAATAAAAAGAATGGAAAATCATGAATTTGATATTTTGTGGCTTGATACATTCGAGAGATTAGCAGGTGGTGGCGTCATGAGGGATTTAATACATAAATTTAGGCATAGTGATTGTGAAATATTTACATGCAAAGATTTGGATAATCATGAAGTTAGTTGTTGGATTACAGAGGACAAACTTAATAGTCGGTTAATTGAAGAGGCAGAAAGAGCTTACACAACGGATTTAAAGAAATCTAATTATAGTCTTGATATGGTTCCTATATTAGCAAGATATGGAAGAAGTCCAGGCGGTGACGCCCCATTTTTTTGTGATTCTGTTGTCACAATGGAACCAGATTACGAAATTTTTCAAAACTGGCGGGAAGATTTTGAATCCGATAGGAGTTTTCAGGCTGAGAGAGAAGTTTATCGGTGGCGTAGAATTTCAGCAACAGAAAAATTAATTATTTATAGTGACGGCAGAAAAGATAAAATTATTGTTAAGCCTAATAAGATAGAAAAAATGCAGGACAATATGAGCTGTTATTTGCGTCCAAGTGCTGATAATGCAAGAATTGAGGCGATTTTATGGTTACACGAATTTTTTTATAATCATGAAATTAGTTATCGTGGTCTCGCAGAGGAATGGAATCGTAGAGGATTTCCTAATCTTTATGGAGTTCCAATGGTAGCAGCAAAAATAAAAAGATATTTGAAATGCGGGGCAGTAATGGGTCTTCCTGGTTATTCAAAAGTATCTGGACAAACGATGCAACATTTTGTTAATGGTGTAAGATGTCGTAAGGATTATCGAATTTTGGAAGAAGGTGAAAAGAAACAACAAACATATTTTAAAAAGGATAAAAAAGATTGGATTTTTCCTGAAAAGGCATTATGGGAGGCATATCTTGCTCAGGATATATGGGATTCTAATCAAGCAAAAATAGATGGACGAACGGCTGAAAATAAGAATAAATTAATTAAGAATAGGAAATATCCAAATGTTCCAAGAAATAGTAGAACATATTTGTCTGGACTGATTTTTCATGAGGATTGCAATAAGCCGATGAGAGTATATCATACATTTTTTGCTTGTAGATTATTTTATGAGCATAGTCCAAGTAGAGATAAGTGCAAACGATGTAATTTATCGTTGATGGGTTTAGAAAAGATGATTGGCATTTATCTTGATGAAGCAAAAATTGAAGTGCCAGCGGGGGATACTCAATTAAATGTTCCTAAGAAATTACTTGATGAGTTTAATGATAATGAGCGTAATTTACAAGATAGTATTTTACAATTAGAACAATATGCTATTGATAATTTATCTGTTTTTGTAGATAATTATAATAAAAATGTTGTAGAAAATGCTGATAGGGTGAGCCATGAATATCAAAAAGATGGTTCTTTTAATCCTCCTGCAATAGAAGAAATCCAACCAGTTATAAAAATTAAATTAAATGAAATGTATAAAATTTTATTTGAATTAAACAAGCCAGAAATTGAAGCAGAATTGATTGGGGTTAAAGAGGAAATAAAACGATTGGGTAAGTATTTAATTAGTAAAGATATTCCTATAAATGCTTTTCAAGAAGCCAAAATTGAAACAGAACGACTTGAAACGCAGAGATTAATATTAGAAGGCAAGATGGTTAATAAAATATCAGAACAAGATAGTTATTGGTCGAAGTTAGGCAAGCTCAATCAGGATATGAATGAGGCAAAAGATTTGTTTAATAGTCGTTTATCTGATAGTTCTAAACTTAGATTTAGAGCAATTTTAAATAAGTATTTAGAAAAAATAGTGGTAAATGATACAAAAGTTAAATTTGTTCCCACAGGGGTAAACAAATATGAGCGAACATTTAATAAAAAAGAATTTGAGGATATGGTTCGCTCAGATGGGCACAAGAAAAGAACTCTTAAAAATTATAGTGATGAAGAGTTTAAAGGAATTGGATTAAAGGTTGTTGAGCAGAATTACAAATCCCACCCAGCGAAGAGCAGAAGAAAACAACATAGTGTTAAAGAATTAATTACTATTGGTAAAAGAAAAGTCGATGGTAATCGAAAAAATTATTAAAAATTTAATAATTATGTCGTATATATTATATGGAAATTATCGAGCAGAAGAAAATTTTTAGTTCGTTTGTTAGGAAATCAACGATTGAAAATCTAAAAAGATATTCGAAACAACATGGCATAACGCAGAGTTATTTGGTTGATGAAGCTATTATAGAAAAAATTAAAAAGTTGGAAAAAAAATGAGAACATTTGAAAATTATATTAATGAAAAGAAAAACTTACAATCACTTCCTAAGCCGACGAAAGCATTGCCATATGTAGCCAAATCTGAAAAAGGTGATGATTGGGGAAAGTTAGGGTCAGTTGATCCTTATGTGCCAAAAACCGATGTTAAAAAAGATACTGAGGTTTTTGAGCCGTTGGTTCAAAAAAAAACAAAACAGCAACCTCAAGCTGAATCGGTAATTAAAAATATGCGGTTAGCAGAAGTAACTGTATTTCTTCAAAAACAAAATA
>CAYNAL010000066.1:0-4040 GCA_964395555.1 uncultured Candidatus Saccharibacteria bacterium | reverse complement strand
TTTTGCTCAATAGCAACTGGTTCAGCCGTTTTTTAAATTAATGTTTTATTAAAAATTTAACGCAACATTGCTTTAAATACTTTGGTATACATTTTTTCAACAATATCTTTTTGTTTTTTTCCTATTAAAGCATAATTATCTAATCCAGGCGCAGCATTAATTTCAAGTATTATAAACGAATGAGGCAACTCGTTTAACGTACCTTGGCATATTACATCAATACCACAATACCTCAGTCCCATATCGCGAGTTAGTTGTATAGCAAATTTTTTCCATTGTGGATGCATTTGTTTTGTTACGTCTTCAACACCACCGCCTGTTGAAAGATTAGCGCTGATTAATAATTGCACACACTCGCCTTTTTTAGGTATCGAATTTTTTGAAAAACCTAAATGTTTAAGAAATAATATAATACGGATATCTTCGATAGAAAGGATAATATCCCGTCCGATCTCCTTAAACTCTTTTTGTTTTCTTTCAAACAATTTTTGGATTGAATTTTTTCCATCACCTATAACATTAAGAGGTGTGCGTAAATATGCAGAAATCACTTGATCATCTAAAACTACGATACGGTAATCATTACCTGTTATTACTCTTTGAACGAGAAATACATTATCATTACATTTATTTACTGCCTGAATAAATTCTCTCTTGTTGTAAACTTTAATTACGCCATTCCCCTGACTTTTGGTATTTGGTTTTACAATTACTGGGAAACCAAGTTTTTTTGCATAATAATATGCAGTAAGAGGGTTTTGTGTGCTTTTTATAGTTTTTGCCCATTTGTTGGTAAAAAACTCTTGGCCTTCAGGCACAGGGTAACCAAGCAATTTCATAAAATAAGAGGCGTATGCTTTATCACGAGCAATTTCTGAGGCACCTAATAAATTTAAATCAAAATTAGTATTTCTAAAATATTTCTTTTCCCCATTTTTAAGTATGATTTGGCCTACATAGCGATATTTCGGTTCTATCTGAATTTTCACCGCTAACTTCTCTGCAATTTTTTGCATAATTGGGGTAACAAAACTTGCTTTCATCTCTGAATAATTTATTTGATTTTTTTTCTTTTGCATAATATATCAAAAAATTAACCCAATTTATATCTGATTTAAAAAAATTAATATTTGTGCCTCCAGCAGGACTCGAACCTGCAACCAGCGGATTAAGAGTCCGATGCTCTACCAATTGAGCTATGGAGGCCTGGTGTCCCCGGGAGGATTCGAACCCCCAATAGCAGCTTCGAAGGCTGTTGTGATATCCATTTCACCACGGGGACTAAAATCTCTAGGGTCATTTTAATCTTAAATATAATATACTTTCTTAAAATCAAAATCAATGTTTAAAATATATAAAATATCCCTTGACAAAGACTATACATAAAGATTATCATTAAGATGTAAACAATATAAAAAGGTCATCAATTAAAAATAAATTTTAATATGGAACAAATAAAAAAAATTTTACCATACATCGGCGTAGGTTTTTTCACTTTGATAGCTTTAATATCTTTAACAGCTTCTTACGAAAATACGGTAAGTTATAATAATGCACAATTGTCTGCTTCATTATTAAGTATCGCCTCTAACGCTTCTAACCAAGTTGAACCAATTAAAGCAGAAACTTTTTTTTGTTTAGAAACTGGATATTTCTGTGACGGAGAAACTTCTGTTAGATGCAATGATATCTCAGATGGTACTCAGATGCCTAATTACCAAGTTATTTCAAAAATAGATTGTGGTTCAAATAGTCAATATTGTCATGCTGACAGTGATCGTTGCCAAGATACCCCTGATTTAGAAGTATGCGCCAACCAAAAAGAAGGCTGGTTCTGTGACGGAGAAGTTTCTAAAAGATGCGAAAATTTAGCTAACCAAGGAGAACCTGGAAAATTGTTAGTAGTAGAAGAAACTGATTGTGCTAATTCTGCTGGAAGTTTCTGCTTAGATTCTTTCAATGGCCAATGTGCTAGCGTTAATCAAAACACTGGTGATTACCCTTGTCATCGCTGTAGTGAAAGCAGAGGTTGCTTAGCTGCTAAATGGATGAATGCAGCTAGCTCAGCAAATTGCAATGATGTTAAGCCTGTAGATATCACGGGGCAAGAAGGAGATAATGAATTAATTCAATACTATGTAGAACCTACTTGCGGAGCTAAAGAAAGAGGCGACGACAGAGCTTGCATGTAAAATAAAATTTGATTAAAACAGCTCCTTGATTAAGGAGCTGTTTTTGTTTACCTGTTTTTGCTGTATAATCTACATATATGAATATTCCAAAAGAAGTCTTAAATATCATTAAGTCATTAGAAAAGAAAAACTTTGAAGCATATGCCGTAGGTGGATGTGTGCGTGATTTTTTATTAAACAAAGAGCCTAAAGATTGGGATATTACCACTTCAGCTACCCCCATTCAAATTCAAAAGATTTTTCCTAATAGCGTGTATGAAAATCAATTTGGTACGGTAGGTATCAAAACAAAATCAAAAAAAAGTAATTTAAAGATAATAGAAGTCACTACTTTTAGATCTGATGGAAAATATTCTGATAGCAGGCATCCTGATGAAATACGTTTCAGTAAAAAATTAGAAGATGATTTAGCTAGACGTGATTTTACCATCAATGCCATGGTCTTAAAAATCAAAAAAGATTCTTGGGAGATAGTAGACCCTTACCAAGGACAACAAGATTTAAATCAAAAAATAATTAAATGTGTAGGTGATCCGGAAAAAAGATTGCAAGAAGATGCCTTAAGGTTAATGAGAGCAATAAGGTTTAATGTGGAATTAGGAATTGATCAAGGTTGGCTTTTAGAAATAAAAACTTTTAAAGCCATTGTTAAAAACAATCACCTCATCAAAAATATCTCTTTTGAAAGAGTCAGAGACGAATTAATAAAAATCATATCTACACAAGAAGCTTGTTTGGGAATAGATCTTTTACATCGTTCCGGATTATTAAAATACATTTTACCAGAATTAGAAACAGGTATAGATGTAGGGCAAAACAAACATCACCTCTTTACTGTTTGGGAACATAATTTACGCTCTTTAGATTACGCTGCTAGAAACAATTATAGCTTGATTGTTAGATTGGCCAGCTTGTTCCATGATATTGGTAAACCTTTAGCAAAACAAGGATCTGGTAAAAATTGCACATTTTACAACCATGAGATTTTAAGCAGCCGTATCACAGAAAGAATATTAAAAAGATTACATTTTTCTGAAGAAATCATTAAAAAAGTTGTTACCTTGGTTAGATACCATGGATTTTTCTATGAGGTAGAAACTACTACAGATGCTTCTCTAAGAAGGCTTATTATCAATGTTGGTAAAGAAAATATGGAAGATTTAGCCCAAGTACGCGAAGCTGATCGCATTGGTTCTGGTTGTCCTAAAGCTTTACCTTTTAAACTCCGCCATTTCATGTATAGAGTAGAAAAAATACTTAAAGAAAACCACGGAGAACAGCCCTCACTTAAAACTTTAAAAATTAATGGTGATGATTTGATAAAAAATTTAAAAATCGCTCCTGGTCAGAAGATAGGATATATTTTAAATATCTTGTTAGAAGAAACCTTAGATAACCCAAAATTAAACACTAAACAATATCTTAAAAAAACAGCTTTGGATTTAAATAAATATGATTTAAACAAATTGATAATCAAAAACAAAAAGGCTAAAGAAAAATATGATTTAGCTTTAGAAGAATTTACCAATGAAATCAAAAAAAAGTACTACGTTTAATTTTTGACTTTTAAAGACAAAATGATAGGTTTTAGACATCGGGCTGTAGCGCAGTGGTAGCGCGCAGCGTTCGGGACGCTGAGGCCGTGGGTTCAAGTCCCACCAGCCCGACAATGATTTATTTAGCTATTATAATTTTTATTTTGCTGATTTTGCTGATAGCAATAAGTTTTATGATTTTAATGCTTTGGGCAGCGCTTTTTACAAAAGTACCATTTGTCTCTGTAGACAAAAAAATTTTACCAGCTATTGTTGAAGCAATGCAAATAAATAAAGAAAGCGTGGTCTATGA
>CAYNAL010000065.1:0-5764 GCA_964395555.1 uncultured Candidatus Saccharibacteria bacterium | reverse complement strand
TCGTGTTATTGTCCATTTCCCATATTTTATCAACAAACCTTTTAGTTTGGGTTTAGATTTAATTGGAGGTACGGCTTTAACTTATAAAGCAGATTTATCTAATATTGCTCCGACCAATTATGCTAATGCTATGGATGGTTTGCGTGATGTTATTGAAAGAAGGGTAAACTTTTTTGGAGCTAAAGAACCTAGAATTGCTGTAGAAAAAGTAGGGGATGAATGGCGTCTAGTTGCAGAGTTAGCTGGCATCACTGATATTAAAGAAGCCATTGCTGCCATTGGAGAAACACCTTTTTTGGAATTCAAAGAAGCTAGAACTGAAGAAGAAACTAAAAATATTTTAGAACTTCAAAAAGCAGAATCTGCAAAACCAGAACCTGATATTACTATCTTGTCCCAAGATCCATATTTTAAACCCACCAGTTTGAACGGCAGATATCTTAAAACTGCCAATGTGCAATTTGATCCCACTACTAATGAACCTATCATTGATATTCAATTTGATGAACAAGGTTCTCAGATTTTTCAAGAATTAACAAAAAACAATATTAACAAACCCTTAGCTATTTATTTAGATGGTGCCCCTATCAGTACGCCTGTTGTACGTGAAGAAATTTCTGGAGGTAAAGCTCAAATTTCAGGTAAATTTACGCTTGACGAAGCCAAACAATTATCCATGAGATTAAATCAAGGTGCTTTACCAGTGCCTATCACTCTTTTAAGCCAAGAATCAATTGGTTCTAGCTTGGGTATTGAAAGCACACAAAAAAGTGTTAAAGCAGTTTTCATTGGCTTAATATTAGTTGCTTTGTTCATGATTCTCTATTACCGTGGAGCTGGTTTAATAGCTAGCTTAGCTTTATTAATCTATGCTATTTTCAGTTTAGCCATCTTTAAAACCATACCAGTAACATTAACTTTATCTGGTATAGCTGGTTTTGCTATTTCTATTGGTATGGCCGTAGATGCTAATGTTTTAATTTTTGAAAGAACCAAAGAAGAAATCAAAAAAGGTAAAAATAATTTTAGTGCTATAGGCGAAGGTTTTGCCCGTGCTTGGCCTGCTATTAGAGATTCTAATATCTGTACTCTTATTTCCGTTACAATTTTATATTTTCTTACTTCTAGCATGATCAGAGGATTTGCCTTAACCTTAGGTATCGGTGTGCTTTTAAGCATGTTCTCAGCCATCTTTATTAGTAGATTATTGTTATTAAATTTTGTTTCTAACAAATCTGCTAGCCATTGGTGGTTTAATGTTAGTAAGAAAAGAGAAATTTTAACTACAGAAAAAATTTAAAAATTACACATATGAAATTTGAATTTATCAAACATCGTAAAATATTTTACGGTTTGTCCATAGCCATCACCTTGGTATGTTTGTTTAGTGTTTTTGCTTGGGGATTAAAACCAGGTATTGATTTTGTAGGAGGTACTCGTTGGCAGGTTGATTTTAAAAACGGTGCACCTGAGCACACAGTCTTAGAAGAAACCTTAAAAGCTAATAACATTAATGATGCTGTTATTGATTATTCCGGAGGTCAATCTGTGATTATGCGATTAAGATCTATCACTGAAGTAGAACACCAACAATTGTTAGCTGTCTTACAAGAAAAATTTCAAAATGTAGAAGACAAGAATTTTTCTTCTATTGGTCCTACTATCGGAGCAGAACTTAAAAGAAGAGCTCTTTGGGCAGTATTTTTAGTTTGTTTAGGCATTTTGTTATACATCAGTTATGCTTTTAGAAAAACATCTTTACGTATTCCTTCATATCGTTATGGTGCTTTAGCAATTTTAGCTTTGATTCATGATGTTATCGCCATGTTAGGTTTATATGCTTTCTTAGGCCATTTTGGTAATGTAGAAATCAATTCATATTTTATTGTATCTATTTTGATTGTTATGGGATATTCTGTGCATGATACCATTGTTGTGTTTGATAGGGTAAGAGAAAGTTTTAGATTTCAATCTGTTAAAGCTGAAGTACCTGTAGTAGTTAATGATGCTATCAATAGCACCATGGCTAGGTCTATTAACACTTCTTTAACCGCTATTTTATCTTTAATGGGTTTGTATTTCTGGGGTCCACCATCCATTAAAATTTTTGTTTTAGCCATGATGTTTGGTATCTTCATTGGTACCTATTCATCAATTTTCATTGCTAGCTCATTATTAGTTGATTGGAACCAAAACAGATCAAAGAAAAAAGCATAAAAACAATTTTTTGTTTGACTTGCATTTTTTTAAATGTTAAAATATCATATATCTTAAAGACATATTTTACGTATGAAAAAAGAAGAATTACCATTGAAAAATATATTTGTAGAAATTTTGTCAGGTATTAATCCCAGAACCCAAGACATCTTAAAAAAACGTTTTGGTCTTACTGATGGTCAAGCTCAAACGTTGGAAGCTATTGGTCAAAAGTATAATATTACCAGAGAAAGAATCAGACAAATAGAAGTCTATGGCTTAAAAATAGTCAAAATTAATGTATCTAAAAGTGCTGATTTTAAAGTTTTCTCAGAAACAGCTAAACAACTTTTAGAAACTCAAGGTGCCATTGCTCCTTTAGATAAATTTGTAAAAAAGATTCAAGGCGCTACTTCTGTTCAAACATATCCCAGTGCCATATTATTTTTGTTAAAACTTTCTCCTGATTTTTCTTTTTTACCGGAAAGCAAAAATCGTTATGAAATTGTTTCTTTAAAAAATTCTCTTAGTGAGCAAGCTTTGAATTTTTTAAATGCTATTGAAAAAGAATTAAGCAATGCTAACAAAGCCATGGAAATGTCAGATATTGTTAAATTAGCTCAAAAAAATTACAATACGATTTCTCAAAATAATATTAATAATTATTTAGAATTATCTAAAATTATTGCTGCTAACCCATTTGGAGAATATGGTTTGCGTTATTGGCAAGATATAGAACCCAAGGGTGCCAAAGACAAAGCCTATCTCATTATGAAGCACAAGAAAACACCCATGCATTTTACAGAAATTGCTCACACGATAAACGAAGGAGGGGAATATGAAATAGCTAGAGCTACCAGCCCTAATTTATGGTTAAAAAGCATCAAATTACAAACGATTCACAATGAATTAATCAAAGATCCTAGGTTTGTTTTAATTGGTAGAGGTATCTATGCTTTAAATGATTGGGGATACAGACCTGGTACAGTAAAAGATGTTATTGTGGAAATTTTTAAAAAAGTAAAAAAACCCTTATCCAAGGATGAGATCATTGCTTTAGTAGCTAAACAAAAAATTGTTCAATCTAATACTATTATTTTGAATTTACAAGACAAAGCTATTTTTGGAAAAGACAAAAACAAAAAATATTTTTTAAAGACTATTTAATTTAATGCCTTTGCCATTAGATCCAAATTACGGTATTGCTTTAATAGGAGCTTTTTTTAATGAATGGTGGTGGTTAATTTTACCGCCTTTTTTGTATTTTCTTTTTAGAGAAATCTGGCATTACCATTTAGAGAAAAAAACTGTTTTAAAATGGAAATGGGTGACTTTAAGTTTGCAAGTTCCCAGAGAGATTATCAAAACACCTAAGGCCATGGAACAAATCTTTGCAGGTTTACATGCTTCTACAGTAGGTATTAATTGGATTGAAAAACATATTACCGGTAAAGTCCAAGAATGGATGTGTTTTGAATTGGTAGGGATAGGGAATAAAGGTGTTTTTTTCTATGTCACACTACCTCAACAATTGCGTAATTTGGTAGAATCTCAAATCTATGCTCAGTATCCTCAAGTAGAAATCAGTGAAGCTGAAGATTACACGCATTTTTTACCACCTAGGCTACCTGATAAAAATTATAATCTCTGGGGTACAGAATATTATTTAAAAAAAGAAAGTTGTTACCCTTTACGCATGTATTCATATTTTGAAGAAATCAAAGATGAAAAAAGAGTAGATCCTTTAGCAAATCTTTTTGAATGGTTTAGCAGATTAAAAGATGGTGAACAAATTTGGATTCAAATGCATATCAGACCAGCAGACGATGAATGGAAAAAAGAAGGAGACAGAATAATTGCTAAATTAGCAGGTAAACCAGAAAAACCAAAAGCAAAATCATCTTCTCAAGGTTTAATGGAATTTTTACGTAATTTATTATTAGGTTTTTTTCAAGAACCGATTTGGGGTGAAGAGAAAAAAGGCGATGCTTTACCTTCTAGGGCTCAATTTCTTACCCCTGGTGAAAAAGATATTGTGCAATGTATTGAAGAAAAGATTGCTAAAATTGGGTTTCATTCAGGTATCCGTGTAATATATACAGCTAAAAAAGAACTTTTTTCTAAAGCTAATGTACCTCCTATCAATGCTTTTTTCAGACAATTCAATACTCAAAATCTCAATGCTCTAAAATCTAACAGCAAAGTTGCTACTAGTATTGATTTTTGGTTCAAACAAGGTAGAGAATTATATCGTAAAGCTAGGATATATAGAAGATACAGAGAAAGAGAATTTCCCACTGTATATTCTGTTTTAAATATTGAAGAATTAGCTTCAATATATCATTTCCCCATTAAAGAAGTGGAAGCACCTAATTTGGGTCGTATCGGTAGCTACAAAAGCGCACCTCCACCTAATTTACCAATAGCATAAAAAACATATGGATAGAGATATTAATATTTTTGGGTTAACTAATTTCCGCAATCAGCAGACTAAGTTTGGCATTAAAAGAGATGACCGCAGAAGGCATTTTTACATCATAGGACAAACTGGTACTGGTAAAACCACTTTGATGGAAAACATGGTTAAAACAGATATTACAAATGGAGAAGGTTTAGCCATCATTGATCCCCACGGTGAATTTGCAGACAAGATGTTAAATTATATTCCTCCCAACAGGATTAATGATGTTGTATATATTAATCCTGCTGACCTTGATTGGCCTGTAGCTTTTAATGTGATTGAAGATGTACCCCCGGAAATAAGGTATTTGATAGCTTCGGGATTGATGGGCGTGTTTAAAAAAACTTGGCCAGATGTTTGGTCTTCTAGGATGGAATATATTTTGAATAATACTTTAATGGCACTTTTAGAATATCCTGGTTCTACGCTTTTAGGCATCAATCGCATGCTTTCAGATTCTGCTTACCGCCAAGAAGTGATCAAACATATCAATGATCCTATTATTAAAGCTTTTTGGACAGTTGAATTTGCAAAATACAATGAAAGATATGCTAACGAAGCTATTGCTCCTATTCAAAACAAAGCAGGACAATTTACTTCTAATCCACTGATTAGAAATATCATTGGACAAAAAGAATCTAAGATAGACATGCGTGCTATCATGGACGAAGGTAAAATTTTAATTGTTAATCTTTCTAAAGGTCTTATCGGAGAAGACAATTCTGCACTTTTAGGAGCTTTGATTATCACTAAATTACAACAAGCTGCTATGAGTAGGGTAGACATACCAGAAAATGAAAGAAAAGATTTTTATTTATACGTAGACGAATTTCAAAGTTTTTCCACAGAATCTTTTGCTAACATTCTTTCTGAAGCAAGAAAATATCGTTTAAATTTAATTTTAGCGCATCAATATATCACTCAATTAAACGAAGTCGTACGTGATGCTGTTTTTGGCAACGTAGGTACATTAGCAATATATCGTATTTTTTCCGAAGATGCAGAATTTTTAGAACAAGAGTTTGCTCCTAACTTTACAGCTCAAGATTTAGTGAGTATGCCTAATTACAATTTTTGTTTGAAGTTAATGATTGATGGATTTCCTTC
>CAYNAL010000064.1:0-2692 GCA_964395555.1 uncultured Candidatus Saccharibacteria bacterium | reverse complement strand
TATTATCAGGGTAGCTAATAGCGGTATGATGTTGGGTTATTCTGATGATACTTTCCGACCCGATACATTGGCTACAGTTGGCGATGTGTTATGGGCTTTAAGGGGTATGATGGATTATTCTGGTTTGAAGCCTGCAACTTCAAACATAGAATTAATCGATTATAAACCGTTAATTAAATTATATTTGAGAATTTTTAGGGAAGGTCTACCTATATTAATTATAGGAGAAGTCTCTCCTAATCCTAAGAATTACGTAGATTTTCGTTTTGTTGCCCTTACGTTAGAAAGGGCAAAGTTGATAGAAATACCAATTCAATAAAAAATACAGGAGAACGCAATGCGTTCTCCTTTTTTAATAGGGAAGTGGCCTAAACACTAGATATGATACGTCGCACAATATATCTTTTGCGACGTATAGTCTATTTAAGGTATGGATTAATCATTTGAATGATCCAGAATATCCCATTTCCAAACCATTGCCCTATTATTCTTAAAATATTAATAAAATAATCCCAAATATATCCCGATAGATACTGCTCTATTACTTGGCTTAACCAAATTATTAAATTAATAATCTTATCAAACCAAAGATGAATCATATATACCTACTTTAATATCTTTTTAGCTTCCTGGAGGCGTTTTAAGCTTAACTCTTTGCCTATTAGTTCTAATATCTCATATGGTCCAGCTGAATCTTTTTTACCTGATAATGCTACTCTTAAAGGCCATAAGATTAACCCTCTATTTTTTTGATATATTTGATTTTCTGAAATATAACGATCAAATATGATTTGAATAAATTCAGATTTGAAATTACCTTCATCTATTTCAGACACAATATCAATACATTTGTCAATAGCAAGGGCAGTATCATTTAACAAGGCATCTTTCCAGTTTAACAAATTAGGTTCGTAAGATATTTTTTCTTGGAAAAGATAATTATCAAATTCTAGAAAATCAGAAAGTTTTTTAATTCTTTTTGTTTCTATTTGTGCCAGACGAGTAAACCAAGATTCATTTATTTTTAAATTATTGTCTTTGATTAGATATTGGTCAGTCCCCTGTTTTGTGATGACTTTGTTTTCTAAAAGAAAATCAATAATAATTTTTGACATTTCATTGGATGATTTTTTTTGAAGATAATAATTATTAAAATAATCTAATTTTTGGATATTAAAGATAGCCGGACTTTTTAAAAGACGTTCTACAGTAAATTGATCTATCAATTGTTCTAAAGAAAATATTTCTTGGTCTCCGGAAGGGTGCCAGCCCATTAAGGCTATAAAATTGATTAAAGCTTCAGGGAGATATCCTGCTTGTTTGTATGAAGCTATTGATGTTGAACCGTGCCTTTTACTTAATCTTGTTTTGTCTGGACCTAAAATTGTGGAAATATGTGCATAGATTGCAGGTGTGATATCCAAAGCTTCTGCTATCACTATTTGTTTAGGAGTATTGGAAATATGGTCATCTCCTCTGATAACATGGGTAATTTTCATTAAATAATCATCTATTATTACAGCAAAATTATATAAAGGTTCGTTTATGTTTTTTGCAATAATGATATCACCAAAAAGTGAGGTATCAAATTTTAAATGACCCCGGACAAGATCATTAATTTCAATGATTTTATTAGGCATTCTAAATCTGATAACAGCTGATTTATTTTCTAATAATTTTTGTTTAATTTCTTCTGCATCAAAATGATCACAATGACCAGAATATTTTGGGATTAAACCCCTGGAAGCCATATCTTGATATTGAGCTTCTAATTCTTCTTCTGTGCAAAAACAATAATATGCTTTGTTTTCGTCTAAGAGTTTTTGAAGATATTGTTGATAGATTTCTAATCTTTGAGATTGTTTGTAAGGACCATATGGACCATCTTTTTCTGGACCTTCGTCCCAATCTATGCCTAACCATTTTAAATTTTCAATAATATCTTTTTCAAATTCTGGAGTTGATCTTTCTACGTCAGTATCTTCTATACGTAAAACAAAGGTACCTTTGTAATGTTTAGCAAAAAGGTAATTAAACAGTGTGGTGCGTACAGAACCAATATGCAAAAAACCCGTAGGGCTTGGAGCCATTCTGACACGAGTATTTTCAAAATTATTTTTTTGTAATCCTGCTTCCATTTTTGTTATAAAATCATATTTAAAATTTCTTGTGAGATTTGTTTGGCTGCATCTGGTTTAGCAAATATTAAAGCAGCTTCTGACATTTCTTTTAATTTTTTTTCATCAGAGATGGTATTTAATATCAATTCACTTAAAATATGTTGAGATAAATTATTGCTTTCTATTACTAACGCTGCTCCATTTTGAGAATATTCGTAAGCATTTTTAGTTTGATGATCTTGGCTAGCCCAAGGTAAAGGGATTAAAATGGAAGGTTTACCTAAGGCTGCTAACTCAAAAATAGCTCCGCTACCAGCTCTACTGACAATAATATCAGCTGCCCAAAGATTGATTTTTAATGATTTATTAGGTTCTTGTATGGTATCTTCTAAAAAAGGTATGATTCTGTAATCGTGCGTTAGGCTATCATTTTTAATAATTTCTTGAAAAGTGATTTTTGCTTCTTGGGATACCGAGACAAAGTTGTTTTGCCCTGTTTGATGTATGACATATGCATTTTCAATCAAATCAGGCAAAATATCAAGGATCATATCATTGATGGTTTGAGCTCC
>CAYNAL010000063.1:0-2523 GCA_964395555.1 uncultured Candidatus Saccharibacteria bacterium | reverse complement strand
CCAGTTGCCATATCTAATATATTCAGTATATATAGTACGGCAAGTGGGAGACCAGCCAATAAGTATACAATTGGTGGGGTTAAAATTGCGTAGAAGGCTTCTAGTTGCCATGTGAACACTAGATTTTTTTATTCCTTATCTTGTGTTACTATCTCTAATAATTTTTTCCTAACATCTTTAGCCTCTTCTTCTAAGTGTATTTTAGCATCCAGCCTTATTACCTCTGCATCACTAGCTAACTTTTTTGCTACAACAGATGCTAAATCTATCATTTTTTGGGCTCTTATGACAGACTCTTTTTCTACTGTTTCTTTTATTGTATCAAGAGCTTGTTTTAACTGGTCATCTACTATAACTTCTCTTGTTACTCTAGCTCTTCCGTTAAGCAAAAGAAAAAGAATTATTCCTGCAATTAGAAGAAATATATGAGTAAATAAAGCTGTAATAGATTCTACATTTGATTCAACAATAACAGTGTATGACCTAAATAATTCTACTAACAATATTGACAATGACACAATAATTAATGATAACAAATATAATGAACTTTTATTTTTTCTATCAATCATCTTCCACACAACAATAAAAAGAGCTGAATTTACTGCCCAGACTAGCACCGTTGCCAAAGCAGTACATAGAATAGCGTAGTCTAACGTAGATAAAGCGTTAATGTTTTGCATGCTTCCTCCACAAAATCTTTAGTATTTTTGAATAATTCAGTGTTTTCTTTTATTATTCCTAACATTTCTTCTTCTTGTTTTTTAGAAATTCCGCCTTTTTTGTATCCGACGGAATACCCTGTGCTAAATGATAAAATTAAAACTACAAGAAAAATTGTTATTACCGTGGCGAGCGTCATTTCAAACCTCTCTTTATAGATAACTCTGTTATCAAGATTTTTATAAGATCCATTAACTCTCTAATGGACCCTTCTTGACTCTGATGTATCGATTTTATCACTTCCGCTGTCGTCCCTAATTTTGTTTCTAGTTTATTTAATCCTGGCATTACAACGAAAAATATAGCTATATTCATGCCAGCTATTAATGGTACCAAATATGGCATAAACGTTATAAATATATCCATTTTTAATCATGATCAGGATAATATAAAGTTGCAATACCTACAGTAGTTATATCTGTATGATAATTGGTATATTTTTCAAATAACGCCTTATTCATTAGATTAAGTGTATCAAAAAATGTCGAATCATCAGGGGTTGTTCCTGACCAAGAAAGAGAGAAGGTAGAACCCTTTGTCCCTCCTAGCGAGTTGTAACCGTCAACTGATACTGAGGAATCTGTCCCTCCGTATCCTCCTACTCCAGTCACCAAAAAAACAACTTCATCATTTGTGGCAGTTTTTGTATAACGCATATTAATTGAGTATGACATTTTTTCACCTCCATCTTAAAAAAGAGCCACCATCGCGAAGGTGTGGCTCTAAAATTTATTAACTAAGTTCTGAGATTTTGGCAGCAACTGCTGCAAGTTCATTTTCCAGCCGTGTTTTTTCTTGATTTGCTCCAGCTAAAGATGCTGTTTTGTTTAGTTCAATCGCAGTTTCTTCGGTGATTTCTGCACCACCAACCCTTATACTCCAAGAATCTATAACTGCACTTTCTCCTGTTACTTTCCAGACAGAAGAATCTGCCATACTTTCAAAACTTAAACTAGATGTTTCTCGATCAGAATGCGTAATAAACCCCTTACCACTAGATATTGCTTTAATATATTTAATCATTTTTTTTACTCCTTAAAATATAGATGTTGGAACGACATCAAAACTAAATTGTATCGCGTTAGCTGTATCTACTTCGATAACAGCTAAAACGTTTCTTCGTGGCTCATCAAGGTCTCCTGGCAAGAAAGAAACTGTACCAGCAGAGCTATCAATATCTTGAACTATTGCTTGACCATAACGTTCACAAAACTTATCACCATGGTGATCATAAACTGATAACTTTATATTTCTTCCTATTAACGGTAGAGGATCCAATGTTATAACTTCATTATCACCAATACCATATTGATATACTCTAAATATAATAGTAGGAGAATCCCCCTGTGTTATAGGTGGGATCTTAACAGCAAAAGCTCTCGGGTTAGACCACCGTACTCCGCTTTCGTTTGTTACTGCAATACTGCCTGATAATTTACTTAAAGGTAAATTAAATATACGTAAGGTATCAAAATCTACTCCAGGTGGTACCAATGACGCTAAAGCAACAGTTTTACGCAAAGAATCAACAAAAGGCGTTACTTGTATTTCTGCGCTACTATATTGTATATCACTATATGGAAAACTACCGTAAGACATTTTTTACCTTAATCCAAGCAGTTTTTCAGTATTCAAGCCTAAGGTGCCCAATTTATCAAATATTCCCCTATTGCGACATTCTGTTAGCAATGTTATTGCTTGTCCCACAATATTTATACTACCAGCTGTTTCCTGCGATCTTAATGCTTGTGGAACTTCCATACAGTATCTCAAAGCCAACGATAGTAGTTCGTCAGTATCTTT
>CAYNAL010000062.1:0-12593 GCA_964395555.1 uncultured Candidatus Saccharibacteria bacterium | reverse complement strand
GATTATGAAACAAAAATAGTTAATGCGGTAAAAAATAGTCAGAATTCTGTAGTAAGTATCATTGCTACCAAGGATTTACCTGTTTTAGAAAAATATTATATAGATCCTTTTTCAGATGGTGGTTTTGATATTTTTGGTTTTCAGATACCCCAGTATCGTCAGAATGGCACCAAGTCACAACAAGTAAGTGCGGGATCAGGCTTTATTATTTCTTCTGACGGATATATTTTAACTAATAAACATGTAGTTTTAGATCAAAAAGCTCGCTATACAGTTATGACAAATGATGGTGCAAAATATGATGCTAAAATAATTTCCTTAGATCCTTTAGAAGATTTTGCTGTAATTAAAATTGAAAAAACAGGTTTAAAGCCATTGATATTAGGAGATTCTTCTATTTTATCTTTAGGTCAAACTTCTATTGCTATTGGTAATGCTTTGGGGGAATTTAAAAATACTGTTAGCGTAGGAGTGATTTCTGGTTTAGAGCGTACTATCCAAGCTAGTGGTTCTTCTGGTAAAACAGAAACATTGAGTGATGTTATTCAAACAGATGCTGCTATTAATCCCGGAAATTCAGGTGGCCCATTATTAAATTTAAAAGGAGAAGTAATCGGTATTAATACTGCCATTGTCTCAGGAGCTCAAAATATTGGCTTTGCCATTCCGGTTAATCATATTAAAAAAGCTTGGCAGAGCGTCCTTGATACTGGTAAAATTCAAACTCCTTTCTTAGGTGTAAGTACGATAGCGATAAATGATACTATTAAAAAAGAAAAAAAATTATCAATTAATTATGGGGCATTAGTTATTAAAGGCAGTGATAACGAACCAGCTGTTACAGTTGGTTCTCCGGCTGAAAAAGCAGGACTCAAAGAAGGGGATATTATTTTGTCTCTAAACGGAGAAAAAATTGATGCTACTCATACCTTGATATCTTTAGTTAGAAATTATAATGTAGGGGAAACAGTAGTTTTGAAAGTTTTACGCAATGAAAAAGAGATAGCCATTAATGTCGTATTGGCCCAACGTCAAGAATAAATAATATTGTGCCTTTTGCTAAATTTACAATTAAAGCGCAAGAAGCGATAGAGAGATCGCAGTTTTTAGCCTTAGAGAGAAGCCAAGGTGAATTTAAACCTTTGCATCTTGCCTATACCTTACTTAAACAAGAAGACACTTTGGTTAAGCCTATTTTGGATAAATTAAAAATAGATAGCCAAAAATTAGAAAATGAATTAATGAAAGAAATAGATCTTATTCCTACTAAAACTCCTGCTGGCGATAGTAGCCAATATTATCTCTCTCCAGAAGTAGTGCAAATTATTGATCAGGCTACTAAGATGGCTTTTCAAATGAAAGATGCTTATGTCTCCTGCGAACATATTTTTTTAAGTCTTCTACAGGTACCTACAAAAGCAAGTAATATTTTAAAACAATCAGATTTGATTTTTGATAAAGTTTTTTCTACCCTCATGGAACTAAGAGCAGGCAACCATATCACTGACGAAGGTTCTGATGAAAACAAATATAAAGTTTTAGATAAATATACCCAGGATTTAACAGAGTTAGCTAAACAAAATAAATTAGATCCTTTGATAGGTAGGGAAGGGGAATTGCGCCGTGTTATGCAAGTGCTTTCTCGTAGGACAAAAAACAATCCTGCTTTAGTAGGTGAACCTGGAGTAGGTAAAACAGCTATTGTAGAAGGCTTAGCTCAAAGAATAGTTTCCGGAGAAGTACCAGAAAGCTTAAAAGACAAAAAAATTATTTCTTTAGATTTAGGAGCTTTAATAGCTGGTACAAAATTTAGAGGTGAATTTGAAGATCGTTTAAAAAATGTTTTAAAAGAAATTAAAAAATATCAAGGTAAGGTTATTTTATTTATTGATGAACTTCATATGATTGTAGGTGCTGGCGCCACTGAAGGTTCTATTGATGCTTCTAATCTTTTAAAACCAGCTTTGTCTCGCGGAGAACTGCGAGCTATCGGAGCTACTACTTTTAAAGACTACCGAGAGCATATTGAAAAAGATCCTGCCTTAGAAAGACGTTTTCAGCCCGTGATAGTGGAAGAACCTAATATTGATGATACCATAGCTATTTTAAAAGGATTAAAACCTAGATATGAATTACATCATGGGGTAAAAATTACAGATGAAGCCATTGTTTCAGCTGTTAATTTGTCAGCTCGCTATATCTCAGATCGTTTTTTACCCGATAAAGCCATTGATTTAATTGATGAAGCAGCTTCTGCTTTAAGATTAGAAATAGATAGCACGCCTTCGGAGATAGATGATATTCAAAAAAAGGTTAGAAAATTAGAAGTGGAAAAAACTATTTTGAATAAAGATAAAAGCAAAACAGGACAAAATAAACTGATTAAAGTTTTAGAGGAATTATCAGGATATCAATCAAGAGCTCAAGAATTAAAAACTAAATGGCAAGATGAAAAACAAGGATTCAATGACGTACAGCTATTGAAAAAAGAATTAGAATCTTTGCGTGAAAAAGCACAATTAGCAGAACGCGAAGGTGATTTAGAAAAGATCGCGGAAATTAATTATGGTTTAATTCCTCAATTAGAAAAAAATATATCTAAAGAGGAAAAGAAAATTTTAGAATTAAAAAACAAAAGACAATTTATCAAAGAAGAAATATCTCCGGAAGATATTGGTAGAGTAGTTTCCCGTTGGACAGGCATACCAGTAACGAAAATGTTGGAAAGCGAATCTGACAAATTGTCTCAAATGGAGAACATTCTTTCTCACAGAGTGATAGGGCAAAAAGAAGCTATTTCCGCAGTTTCTCGTGCTATTCGTAGAGCTAGGGCAGGCATGTCTGAAGAAGATAGACCTTTTGGTTCTTTCATGTTTTTAGGTCCCACTGGAGTAGGAAAAACCGAATTAGCTAAAGCTTTAGCTGAGTTCATGTTTAATGATGAAAAAGCTATTATTCGCGTAGATATGTCAGAATACATGGAAAGACATTCTGTTTCTAGGTTAATAGGCTCACCTCCTGGGTATGTAGGATATGAAGAAGGTGGACAATTAACAGAAGTAGTTAGACATCGTCCTTATAGTTTAGTTTTGTTCGATGAGATTGAAAAAGCCCACCCAGAAGTTTTTAATATTTTGCTTCAGGTTTTAGACAATGGTAGATTGACTGATGGCAGGGGTCGTACGGTGAATTTTAGAAATACGATTATTATTATGACTTCTAATGTAGGAGGGGAATATATTAGTCAGATGGCTTCTTTGGGTTTTGAAGAAAATGGAGCTGAAAAAGAAAAAATCGTTAATAGGGAATTTTTAAAAGAAAAAATCAAAGGAGAATTAAAAGAAAGATTCAGACCTGAATTTTTAAATCGTATAGACGAGGTTATTGTTTTTGAAGCTTTATCCGAAGAAGATATTTTACAGATTGTGGATTTGATGGTAGAAAAAGTTAGTAATCGTTTGGTTTCTAAAGCCATGCGTCTAGAAATTCAACCTCAAGCTAAAAAACTTTTAGCTAAAGAAGGATATGACCCTAACTTTGGTGCTAGGCCTTTAAAAAGGGTCATTCAAAAATTAATTTTAGATCCTTTGGCAGAAAAAATTATTTCTAAGGAAATTAAGCCAGGGTCAGTTGTTAAAATATCAGTAAAAGATCACCACCTTGAAATACATTGATTTTTTAAAAAAAATAAGCATATCTCTTAAAGAAAAACTGGGTCATTTATTCAGTCATGCTATTTTTGCTAGCTTGTTTTTCTTAATTTTAATTTTAGGAGTCTTTGGACACTATCAAGCCGGATATATTATTTTGGCTTTTCTAATTTTGCTTTCTTGGAAATTTTTTAAAGGTTTGGCTTGGCATAACCTTTTTTACTTAACTATTATCTTTTTAACTAGTTTTTTCTTTTCTTGGTGGGCTCAACCTTTTTTTAATATTTTATTTATTATAGTCATATCTTTGCTTTTTTGGAGTCAATTAGCTAAGTCTAAAGAAGCTTCTCCTCGTCAGGAATTTTTATCAAATTTTTTTTTCTACGTGCTTTTTTTCTATGTTGTCTTTAGTTTGATTGCTGCTTTTTTTGTTTTTCATTGGTCGCTATGGTTGATTTTAATTTTTGATTTGTGTTTAACAGTGCTATTTACATATTTTCGTTTAAATCAGAAAAAGATCAATTTTGATTCCTGGCCTCGCCTTATTGCATATTTTTTAATTAATTTAGAAATATTTTACCTTGTTTGTTTGATGCCTCTCAATTATCTAGGTCAAGCCTTAATAATTTTGTTTTGGTATTATTTCATTACTGAACTTTTTAAAGACCAAAAAAGAAATAGATTGTGGGCTATCAAAACTTTAATTCAATTTGCTATCCTATTAGGGATAAACGCGCTGTTATTGATTTAAAAACGGAAATCAAGATTTCTTTTTCTTCAGGACGGAAATTTTTTAATACTAGATCTTCTGCTTTCTGTCGTTTTTTTTCTAAGAGAGGCCTAATGCCGATGCGCACCCTTTTAATATCATTGTCTTTTAAATGTGCATAGATAGAATCTACACCATGGTGGCCAGCTGAATTTTTTTTCAAGCTAATTTTAAATTGTCCTATCACTAAATCGCTGTCATCGTGGCAAAGAATAATTTCATTGTTAGCTAAATGAAAATATTTTTTTAGGGGATTAATGATTTTACCAGATTCATTCATATACGTTTTTGGTTTTACTAAAATCAATTTTTCGCTTTGAGATATCTCTGCTGATATTTTGTTTTGATCAGCCCAATCTGAAAAACGCTCTGGGTATGTATCTTTAAACCAATTTAAAAAAATACAACCTGCATTATGTCTGTTGTTTTGATATTTTCTATCTGGGTTACCTAATCCGATGAGTGCTTGCATATGCTTATATGGTATATTTTAAAATTAAAATTATCAAGGTAATTTTCCGGAAATATATTTTTGGATATCTGCGTATTTTTCAAAACCTAGTTGGGGGATGAGAGTATATGCATTGACATAGTTACCATCTGGTCCGGTAGAGGGGAAAGAGCTGGATATTAAAAGGTTGTCCGGCGCCCTATTAGAAAGAACAAGGTATTGGGTGTTTTCTTCTTTTAAGTTTTGAGAGAATTTAGCTAATTTAATAAGGTCATCAAAGCTTAAGTCTGTAACCATATGTTTTTGGAGTGCTTGATATAATTTAAAAATTTTAGGTACGTCCCAGAGATTTAAGAGCCCTCCTATCTTATTTTTTATAGCTGAAAAAATTAATTGTTGATGTTTGATACGAGTAAAATCTCCGTCTGGGGCATACCTGGAACGGATAAACCAACCCGTGGTTTTGCCATCCAAATATCTCCAACCTGCTTTGATGACAAAAATTTGATTACGATTATCTGGGTCTCTCATTTGTGGATCTACAAAGTCATTTTCTAAATATATATTAATACCACCAATGGCATCGACAATTTCTTGAAAACCTTGCAAATCAAACACGATAACATTATCTACGTCTAAACCGGTAATTTCAGTTACCTTTGTTTTAATTAATTCAAATGTTTTTGCTTTTTTAGGGTTACTGTTTTCAATCAAATACAAAGCATTAATTTTTGAAGAATAATTTTTATTATTAACATTAACCCAAAGATCTCGGGGGATATTGATGAGAGTGACTTTTTTATTATATCCGTCTACATGCATTAAAGACAAACTGTCCGTGAGTTCACCTCCATAAGAAGCTTCTCCGGCTTTACCTAAAATTAAAAGATTGAAATCTAAAATATTACCAGTGTCTTCTTGAGACGGTTTTAAGCTTTCTATTTTTTCTCCAAAAACGGTAATTTGTTTTTCGTTTTTAATACCCCAATATAGAAACAAAACAAAGCCGATTAGGGTTAAAGAAATTAGAAAAAAACAAAGATATTTCAACCAGATTTTCATATATGCATCTTCTAATTTATCAGAAAAGAAACATTAATTCAAATATTTGATTTAGAATGATAGATGTGATATTCTTTTATTAAATATATACATGAAAGGGGTTATCAAAAGTTTCATTTTAGAGACAGCAGAGGTTTTTTTAATAGCGTTGGCTATTGTTTTGCCAATCAGGTATTTCTTAATTCAACCTTTTTTTGTTAAAGGTCAAAGCATGGAACCAAATTTCTATGATGGTGACTATCTTATCATTGATGAATTATCATATCGCTTTAGGGCGCCAGAGAGAGGTGAAGTGATTGTCTTTAAATCTCCAGATCTAAAAAGCTATTATATTAAAAGAGTAATTGGTTTGCCCAATGAAACAATATCTTTGGAAAATGAGGTGTTAACAGTTTCTCAAGGTGATGAGCAAAATGGTAAAAAGATTTCTGAAACATATTTAGCCCCTGATGAAAAAACACAGGGTAATTTAAAGATTACCTTAAAACTTAATGAATATTTTGTGTTAGGGGATAATCGTCATCTTTCTTATGATTCTCGCAATTGGGGCCCAATGTCTAGAGATAAAATTACTGGTCGGGTACTTTTAAGGTTATTCCCGTTTAACAAAGCTTCAGCTTTTAATGCACCTACATATGAACCAGCGTTATAACATATTTATTTTTTAAAAATATATGGAAGGAAAAAACAACAAGAAAAAAGTTTATACAGCGCCTAAGGGTATGCATGATATTCTACCTGACGAACAAGTCTGGTGGGATAAATTTTATAACAAAGCTAAGGATGTATCTGATTTTTATGGTTTTAAAAAAATAGATACACCTCTTTTAGAAGACGCAGATATTTTTATCAGAGGTACGGGATTGGGTACTGATATTGTAGAAAAAGAGATGTATACTTTAAAAACCAAAGGTGGTGATTTTTTAGCATTAAGACCAGAAGGTACACCTTCAGTGATTCGTTCATATATTGAAAATGGCATGTTTAATTGGCCTCAGCCAGTTAAGCTTTTTTACTATGGCCCCATGTTTAGATATGACAAACCTCAAGCAGGTAGGTATCGTCAGCTTTTTCAATTTGGGTTAGAGATGATAGGGGAGGAGAATGCGGCTGCTGACGCTGAAATCATTCAAGCTGTTTGGCTGATTTTAAATGAATTAGGTATTAAAAATATACATATCGAGTTAAATAGTATTGGTTGTCCAGATTGTAGGCCAGCTTACAAAAAATTCTTAAAAACATTTTATAGGACAAAAGCTAGCAAGCTTTGTTCTGATTGTAAACGTAGATTAAAAATTAATCCTTTAAGAATTTTAGATTGTAAAAATGAATCTTGTATAGCTTTAAGAGAGAATTTACCTCCTTTATTTGATAAGCTTTGTGAAGAATGTCGTAATCATTTTGAGCATCTTTTAGAATATTTAGATGAAATGCAGATCCCTTATAATTTAAATCCTAACTTAGTACGTGGTCTAGATTATTACACCAAAACAGTTTTTGAAGTTTGGAGTAATGATGACGCTGGTTCTTTAGCTTTAGGTGGTGGTGGACGTTACGATGGTTTGGTAGGAATCTTAGGTGGGCCTAAAAAACCAGCTGTGGGTTTTGCTTTTGGCGTGGATAGGATTGTTTACCAATTAAAATTAAGAAATAAAAAAACAGAAACATATCATAAGAATAAAGTGTATCTTGTCCAATTAGGTGAATCAGCTAAAAAACAGATATTTGGTCTTTTAGAAGAATTTAGAAAGAATAATATTTTGGTAGAAAGTTCTTTAGGTAGAGACAGTTTAAGGTCACAATTAAAAAATGCTGATCATAGTCGGGTTAAATATTGTCTAATCTTAGGTCAGAGGGAAGTGATTGATGGTACAGTGATTTTAAGAGACATGGAATCTGGTTTGCAAGAAACCATACCAATTGGTAAGATAATATTAGAGTTAAAAGAAAGATTAAAAAAAGAAAATTAAATTAAAAAAAATAATATATGGCTATCACAATTAGGAAGAAAGAAGGAGAGAATAGCTCAGCTTTTCTCTATCGTGCTACCTCGCATATCAGGCGTAGCGGTGTTTTGCTTTCTGCTCGTAAAAAAAGATTTAAATTGAACAAACCTAACAAAGCCCAACGCAAAGTTTCTGCTCTTCATAAAATAGCAGTGATTAAAAAAGTAGATCTTAGAAAAAAGTTAGGCTTACCACCGGTTAAGAAATCTCGAAGGTATTAATTAGCTGAGATGGAACTTAATTTTTTTGATTTTTCGAAAGAAAAAACATTAACTTCCTTGTATCTTAAAAATCGTTTGAATATAATTTTTTCTGTTTTAAAAGAAAAAAAATCAGTTTCGTTAAGCGTCATTCTGATTACAGAAAAAGCTATCAAAAATTACAATGATATTTGGCGCCAGAAAGATGAAGCTACTACCATATTGACCTTTTGCGATGAAAGAGAAAATGTTCTATCATGGAGAGGTAAAGATTTGAAAGAAAAGCATTTAGGAGATATCTTTCTTTGTCCTAAACAAATTAAAAAAAGAGCAAAAAAATACAAGATAGCGTATAATAAATATTTAGACAGTATCTTGATTCATGGCGTTTTGCACCTTTACGGATATAGCCATGAAAAAGAATCTCAAACAAAAAAAATGGAGCAAAAAGAAAAAAACATTTTAGAAAATATTTCAAAAAGACAACTTCATTAAAATATGAAAAACACCATCTTAGCTTTAGACATCGGGACATCTAACATTTATGCTATTTTATTGGCTTTAAAAAAAGAAGGACCAGAAGTATTGTTAAGTTTGTCTAGACCTTCAGCGGGGATGTATAAAGGTATGGTTAAAGATTTGCCTGAAGCAACTAAATCTTTAGCTACTGTATTGTCTGAAATGGAAGCTATGGTGGGTATAAATATTAATAGAGCGATAGTTTCAGTGGGAGGGGAATTAGCTACCAGGGCAGCTAAGGGCATGATTATGGTATCTCGTGCAGACGGTCAAATTTCAGATGAAGACATTGATAGGGTTTTAAAAATTTCAAAAGCTTCTTCTTCTAATGCGAACAGACACGTGCTTCACACGGTGCCAAGAAGATATATTGTAGATGGCACTGCTGTTACTAATCCTTCAGACATGAAAGGCACAAAATTAGAGGTAGATTGTTTGGTAATTGATGCTTTTTCTCAGGCAGTACACAATTTAGATAAATGTTTAGAAAATAATGATTTAAAAATTGATAATTATATTGCTGGACCATTAGCTTCAGCTCGAGGTTCATGTTCTAAGCAAGATCAAGAAGCAGGGGTGATTAATATAGATTTTGGGGGAGGGACAACTAGCTTTTCTGTTTTTGAAGAAGATAGCTTAATTCATGCTAATGTTTTTCCAGTAGGTGGTTGTTACATTACTAAAGATATTGCGGTATTTTTAAAATCTTCTATAGAAATTGCAGAACAAGTTAAACTTGATCATGGTTCAGCTTTTCCTAGTAAAGGGCCTAAAAAAGAAATATTTAATTTATCAAAATATCCTTCTGGTAGTGTAGATGAAGTTTTTTCTAAAAAAGAATTAGCAAAAGTTATTGAGGCTCGTTTGGAAGAATCTTTTGATTTTATTAATAGCGATTTAAAGCAAATAGGGAAATATGCTAAGTTACCAGCTGGAGCTGTACTTTCTGGAGCAGGAGCTAAGATACCAGGGCTTTTAACCTTAGCTAAAGATAAATTAAAATTACCAGTACGCATGGCCAGTTGTGAATTTAATGGGTATGGGGAAAATGAAAATCCCGCCTTTATTAAAGCTTTAGGTTTAGCACTGACATATTTAGATGGAGGGGAAAGTAAAATAGTTTCCAATCGTTCTTTTATAGAGCCCGTGGTTAAATTTTTTAAAAATTTTATACCATAAACATTGATATGACAAAAAAACATAAAACAAAAAAAATAGTTGTAAGAGAAAAACCAATATTATTAAAAAAACATAAAGCAAAGAGTAATCCTGTTAAAGAAAAACACGTAGAATTTAAAAAAGAAAAAATTATTAAACAACCTCATTTTTCCGCAGGGGTTAACATCAAAGTAGTGGGCGTGGGTGGAGCGGGAGGTAATGTAGTTAATCGTATTTTTGGTAAAAAAATTAAAGATATTAAATTAATTGCTATCAATACTGATGCTCAAGCTTTACAGCACAACAGAGCTGATTTAAAAATTAATATTGGAAGAAATTTAACTCGTGGATTAGGTGCTGGTATGGACCCTGAGATTGGTCGCCAATCAGCAGAAGAAAGTAGAGAAGAAATTGAAGCTGCTTTAGCTAAAACTGATTTAGTTTTTTTAACTTGCGGTTTAGGAGGTGGCACTGGATCAGGTGCTGCTCCAGTAGTAGCTGAGGCTGCTAAAAAAAATGGTGCATTAGTTATTGCTGTAGTTACTAAACCTTTTAGCTTTGAAGGTACTAAAAGAACTGATATTGCTGAAGAAGCATGGCAAAGATTAAAAGACAGAGTAGATGCTATTGTGACCATACCCAATGACAGAGTGTTTAATTTGATAGACAAAGATACCCCTATTTTAAAAGCTTTTGGTTTGGTAGATGATATTTTAAGACAAGGTGTTCAAGGTATTTCAGACCTTATCACTTTCCCTGGTATTATCAATATAGACTACGCTAACATTAAAACAACCATGGAAGGGGCTGGTAAAGCCTTAATGGGAATAGGTAAGGCTAAGGGCGCAGAAAGGGCTCTCAAGGCAGCTCAAGCTGCTATACAGTCTCCCTTGTTAGACATCTCGATTGATGGGGCTACCAGAGTGCTTTTTAACATTAGCGGTACTAGTGATATGTCTTTGGTAGAAATTAATGAAGCTGCTAGGGCCATTACAGAATCAATAGACAAACATGCTAAGGTTATCTTCGGAGCTGTGTATGATAATAGTTTAGCAAAAGGTGAAATCAAGGTAACTGTTATCGCTGGTGGTTTTGACGGAGCAACGAGTGGTCTTTTTAATCATTTGCCTTTAGAATCAAAAATGTTTGTAGCTAGTGAGACTATTATAACCAAACCTTTGATAGAAAGTTGGGACGAGGAACAAGAAAAAGAATTAGAAATACCAGCTTTTCTTAAAAAGAAAAATCTTTTGAAATAGCTTAGACTTTGTAAAGTCGCTAATTTAAAGTTTTGTAAAAAATTATATTTCACAATTAAATTTTAAAAAATATGTCCCCTAAATTTATCAATCACCTCAAAGAGGTTTTAAACAGAGAAGGAATGAAGCAACCTTTTATTGTAAAAAGAATAGAAGATGCTATTTACAAAGCTTTAACCGCTACTGAGGAAGGGGACAAGAAAAAAGCTAAAGAATTAAGCCAAAAAGTTATTCGTATTTTAAATCGTAGATTTAAATCTAAAGAAATACCTCAAGTAGAACAAATTCAAGATGTAGTAGAGGAAGTTTTAATTTTAGAAGGTTTTGTAGAGCCAGCTAAAGCATATATTTTATATCGTGAACAGCATCGTCAAATCAGAGAAACCAAAGTAGCTAGCGAAGAAGCTTTGGGTTTAGTAGATAGCTATTTAAAAGAATTAGATTGGGAAGTTAAGGAGAATAGCAATATGACTTATTCTCTTCAGGGCTTAAATCATTACGTTGCTGCTCATGTTACAAAAAAATATTGGTTAAATCATATTTATCCTATTGAAATTCGTAAAGCTATCAATGATGGTGATTTTCATATTCATGATTTAGATATCTTAGCTACATATTGTTGCGGTTGGGATTTAGCTGATCTTTTAATAAAAGGATTTAGAGGTGTACCAGGGAAAATTCAATCTAAACCTGCTAAGCATTTTCGTGTAGCTTTAGGCCAATTAGTTAATTTTTTCTATACCTTACAAGGTGAATCTGCTGGTGCTCAAGCTGTATCTAATTTTGATACTTTGTTAGCTCCGTTTATCAAATACGATGGATTGTCTGCTGTGGAAGTAAAACAAGCTTTGCAGGAGTTTCTTTTTAATTGCAATGTGCCTACCAGAGTAGGTTTTCAAACACCTTTTACTAATATTGCTTTAGATTTACAAGTACCTAGCACTTTAAAAGAAATGCCTGTTGTTTATGGTGGAGTCAGACAAAAAGAAACTTACGGTCAATTTCAGGAAGAAATGAATATGTTAAATCGTATTCTTTGTGAGGTTTACACTGAAGGAGATGCTTCTGGTCAGGTTTTCACCTTCCCCATTCCTACTTATAATATTTCTAAAGATTTTGATTGGGACAACAAAGACTACGAAGGTATTTGGCAGATGACAGCAAAATATGGTATTCCATATTTTAGCAATTTTGTAAATTCTGATATGAATCCAGAAGATGCTCGTTCCATGTGTTGTCGTTTACGTTTGGACAATCGAGAATTGTATAAAAGGGGAGGCGGACTTTTTGGAGCAGCGCCTTTAACCGGTTCAATGGGCGTGGTAACAATTAATTTACCTAGAATAGGATATCTTTCTAAAACAAAAAAAGAATTTTTTGATCGTTTGTCTAAAATGATGGATTTAGCTCGTGATAGTTTGGAAATTAAAAGAAAAACCTTAGAAAGCCTCTCTGCTAAAGGTTTGTATCCATATACTAGATATTATTTAGAAGGTGTTTACAAATTAAGAGGTTCATT
>CAYNAL010000061.1:0-3055 GCA_964395555.1 uncultured Candidatus Saccharibacteria bacterium | reverse complement strand
ACTACTCTTTTTGGTATTTTGAATAAATTAAATCAACCAGGAGTAAAAATCATTACCGTAGAAGACCCTATTGAATATCGTTTACCAGGAGCCTTACAAACACAAGTAGACGAAGCCCATGGATACACCTTTGAATCAGCTTTGCGTATTCTTTTACGTCAAAATCCAAATATCATACTCATCGGTGAAATCAGAGATGAGGCTACAGCTAAAATGGCTACACAAGCAGCATTAACCGGGCACCTAATCTTATCTACCATACATACCAATGATGCTCTTTCTAGTATAGCTAGGTTAAAAAGTTTTAAATTAGATGATGCAAATATTAGTGTAGGATTAAATGGGCTTATCAGTCAAAGAATTATCAGAAAACTTTGCCCTAAATGTAAAAAATTAATATCTTTGAACGAAGAACAAACGCAAATGATTCAAAAAGAAAAAAATAATACACCTGAAGAATATAAGGCATTATTAGAAACAGAAAACAAACAAATTTATGAACCTGTAGGATGTACTGAATGCCAATTTACGGGATATTTTGGTATGATGGCCATCTTTGAAGCTATTTTAGTTGATGAAGAAATAAAATCATACATCAGCCAAGGTTTGAGCTACGAAATATTGACAGAAAAATTAAAAAACCGATATTTAAACATATCGGCTAGTGGCTTGATCCGTCTTTTAGATGGAACTACTTCTTGGCAAGAATTGCAAAGAGTTTTAGGGTATTAAAAAACCCATTAAGCTGCAGGCAAAAGTCCTCCGCCAATTGGCAGAGATTAAGAACTTACCCAAGAAATACCCCAGCCGAAACCAAGATACCCTAAAAATAAATCCCAGACAGGCCATCCCCAATTTTTGAGCCTGATTACCTACAGGTTAATGAGTTCTTACAAAGAGCCAAATAAAAAACCTGTTTCAAGTTTTCATCATTCTTATGCCTTTCATTATACTCGCTTATTTAATTTTGTCAAGCTATGTCAGGACATTCTAAATGGTCAAAAGTGAAAAATCAGAAGGCGGTGACAGACGCTAAAAGAAGCCAAATCTTCTCAAAATTGGCTAGATTGATATCTATTTCAAGCAGAGATGGCGCTGATCCTGAAACCAACCCAAAACTCAAAACAGCCTTGGAAAAAGCCAAAGAATTTTTCTTACCTAAAGATACCATAGAAAAAGCTATTAAAAGAGGTTCAGGGCTCTCAGATGAGGCTATTTTAGAACAAATTATAATAGAAGCCTATGGCCCTATAGGCTCAGCTCTCATTATCAGAGCTATTACAGACAATAAAAATAGAACTTTATCTGAAATAAGAAAAATCTTAGATATCCATGGAGCTAAAACAGCTGAATCTGGTAGTGTCAGATATATGTTTAAAGAAATAGGGAAAATTACAATTAACAAAAAACTTTGGAATGATGATTTAGAAATGCTAGCTATAGAAAAAGGCGCGCAAGACGTGTATACTGACGATGATCAAATAATGGTTGTTACCTCTCCTCATAATCTAAATCTATTAACTTCTGCTTTATCTGAAAAAATTTCTGTATCAAACATAGAAATAGATTATATAAGCCAACAAGAAATTAAAACTGACGATCCTGAAGCTAAAAAACAAATTGAAAATTTGATTGAAGCTTTAGACAACGACCCAGATATAGAAGAAATTTATTCTAATTTTAAATTAAATTAATTATGCATATTATAGGCATTGACCCAGGCACCAGTCGTATAGGCTATGCTGTCATCTCTTGGGACGGTAAAAAACCCAAGTCTATTATTTATGGTTGTTGGGAAATAGCTATTAAAGAAAAAGGCTATCGCTTGCAACTCATTAATAAAAATATTTCTCAATTAATCAAAAAATATAAACCAGAATATTTAGCATCAGAAAGCGTATATTTTTTTAACAATGCTAAAACAGTTATGCAAGTTAGCGAGGCGAGAGGTGTTATTATTTTTACAGCAGCTTGCCATAAAGTACCCATGATAGAATTAGCCCCAGCCGAAGTAAAGCAAAAATTAACAGGTCATGGACGCGCTGAAAAAATAGATATTCAAAACACTGTTAAAAAAATGCTTAAACTTAAATTTATTCCTCAACCAGATGATGCTGCTGACGCCTTAGCCATTGCTTTGGCTTCTTTAAAAAAAATAAATTTAGAATAATCAAATATGAAAAAACCGTTATTAACCATTACCATATTAATTACCCTGTGCTTATTAGGATATATAATTTTTTGTCCAATACAAAAATACCCAAAGCCGCCCGTAAAGGCACCTATTATCTCCTGCCCTGCTCCAGATGTTATAAAAGATATTTTATTCCAATCAATCTGGCAAACAGAGATAACAGGAGAAAATTGCCAATTGATTTTTGGGGACAAGCAATATATCTTAAATAATTGCCGAGATAAAAATAGCTCTAATCGTATATATTACCGCCTTTCTTTAGAAGGTAAAATTCTCGAACAATTCAGTATCAGTGATCAAGGCGAAGACAAAACTTTGATAGAATACCAAAATAATTATTTAATTGCCAAACAAATCACTGACGCAAACACCAATTTAAAGATATATACCACTCAACCTATAAATTTATTTTACAACAAGACTTTTGTAACCAACCCTATTGTTTGTTTCAACAACGAAAAAACAGCTATTTTAGCTGATAATATCATCACCATTCTAAATGATGGGGAAGTTACAAAACAATCAATAGAAAAATATAATTTTGACAACCCTCAATATTGTTCGTGGTCAAATGATAATATTACGTTTAAAAAAGAAAAAGCTATCTTGGTTTTTAATGAAACCACTAAAAAAATTGAGTTATTATATAACTCAAAAAATATAAATACTTTTCTCCCTCAAAACGATGGATATATTTTAATAGTAGATGATCACAAATCCATTGAAAAGGTTAACCTTGAAGGCAAACTCATCAAACAAGCTATATTGCCTTTTACCCTTAGCAATCTAGAATCTTATGAAGGTAATTTTTATGCTTTTTTAAAAAGCTATCAGGACAAAAAAGAAAGTTTGGTACAAATA
>CAYNAL010000060.1:0-2883 GCA_964395555.1 uncultured Candidatus Saccharibacteria bacterium | reverse complement strand
TTAAAAAAATGGGATCTTTCAGGTTGTGAAATATACAGTACTACAGAACCTTGTCCCATGTGTTTTTCAGCTATCTCATGGGCTAAAATTAAAAAAATTACATATGGTACTTCTATTTCAGATGTAAAAAAATTAGGTTTTCATGAATTATCAATTAGTAACGAAACTATGAATAAATTAGGTAAAGCTAAAATTAAAATAATAAAAGGATATATGTTAAAAGAATGTCAGTCTTTGTTGTCACAATGGAAAAAAACATCTAACAAAAAAACATATTAAAATGAAAGGAATTGAATCATATCCTAAAGAAAAAAATGGGAGATCAAATATTGAAATTGAAAATGAATTAAAAATTCAAAAAGGTTTAAAAAAATTAAACGAATACTTAAGTTCTTTAGCTAAAAAATCTAATGAGAAACGTCCTAATTTAGTGGAAGAAAAAGGAGATGATTGTGGTCGTGTCAAAATTGCTAAAGTAGAACACAAATTAAAAGTTTTAGAAGCACAACTTGGTTTTGGAAAAAAAGAAACAAATAAATTATTAGATTACCCTTTAGAGTGTGAAAAAATAGTAACATATCTTTTTGCTAAATATTTAGGAGATGATTATATTATAGTAAGATCATCTCTTTACGATGATTATTTCAATGGCACAGATACTATGGTGGTTAGAAAGGAAGATAACAAAATGGTTTGTACTTTAAATGAAGTTTGTGGCAATCAAGATCAAAGTGGTCCTCAAGGCAAGGAAAATTTAGCTCTCAAGAGGAATTTAAAGGGTTATTATTTAAACCCTGATACTGGTGAAAAAACAGAACAAAAAGGTGAAGAGCATTTTGGTACTCGTTGTGTCTATGGCGTGAAATCAAAGAATTTTAAAACACCAGGGGAAACAGAAGAAATCGAACATTGCGAAATAGACGATGTCTTGGTTTTAAGTGTTCCTTTAAATATGAAAGAAATAGACGAGGTGTTAATAGGCTTAGCTGATGATAAAGCTGAATTAGGAGGCAGAGAAAGTGAAATTTATGATCAATGTATTAGTAAGTTAATCTATCAAGCTGAAGAATTACAAGACAGGGTTATTACTGAAATCATGACAAAAGCAGAAGAAAAAACTAAAAAACCAGAGACCATTTCTTGGAAAGTCCAAATGCTTGAAAGAATAAAATCTGGGAATACAGAAGAAATCAAAGATAAACGTTTAGAATGGATAGAAAAATGGGAAAAAACCGCAGGTAAGAAATGGGTAGCCATGTTTTTACAAGTTGGTGAATTGATTAAAATTTTAAACCAAATGAAATTTAAAAAAGAAAATTAAAATATGGATCAATTTATGCAAGAAGCTTTTGCAGAAGCTTTAAAGGGATTATCAGAAGGTGGTATACCCATAGGTTCTGTTTTAGTCAAAGACAATCAAATAATAGGCAGGGGACACAATCTAAGGGTACAAGAAGGTAATCCTATTTTACATGCAGAAATATCTTGTTTGGAAAATGCCGGACGTATAGGCAATTACAAAGATACGATTTTGTATTCTACTTTAATGCCTTGTTATCTTTGTGCTGGAGCCATAGTGCAATTTAATATTAAAAAAGTAATTGTCGGAGAATCTGAAACTTTTAAAGGAGCTAAAGATTTTTTAATTTCACAAGGTATTGAAGTGATAGATCAAAACCTTGATGAATGCAAAGATCTCATGAAAAAGTTCATTTTAGAGAAACCTGAGCTTTGGAAAGAAGATATTGGAGATTTATAATACATTTTTAAAATGTCTAAGAGAATTTTAATTGTTTCAGTAAAAGCGGGAACCGGACATGTAAAAGCAGCCGATGCTTTAGAAGAAGCTTTTAAAAACAACAAAAACTGCGTTGTTAAAAACGTAGAATTATTAGAACACGCTAAAACTTTTGTAAAATATTTTTATGGAAAGGCAGTGGTGGATGTAGCCAAGAATTCTCCTGAATTATATGGATATTTCTATAAAAATTACAGTCTTTTGAAAGAATTTATCAAACCTAAATTTCTTATTGATAGTTTATATCTTCAATCTTTCTTAGAAATGGTAGACGATTTTAAGCCAGATGTGATTATTTGCACCCATTATTTCCCAGCTGATATTTTAGCTTATTACCGTAAGCAAGCTAACAAAAACTATAAAATCGTATTAGCTATTACTGACTACGAACATCATCCAGCTTGGTTAATCAAAGATATAGATTTGTATTGTGTAGCTCATCAGGAAATTAAGAAAAATTTAATCTATACAAATATATTAGAAAATCAGATATTAGTTTCTGGTATTCCCATTGGTTTGCAATTTAGTAAACCTTTGAACAAAGAAGTCTTAAAACATAAATATGGTTTAAATAATGACAAACTTACTTTGTTAATTTCTGCAGGTAGTTTTGGTATTTCATCAGTTTTTGAAATCATACAAAAATTATCTGAGATTAAAAAACCTTTTCAAATGATAGTGATTTGTGGACATAGCCAAGATCAATTTTTAAAATTAAATAAATTAAAACAAAAGGAACCTAGAATAAAAAAAGTTTTTGGTTTTGTAAATAATATGGAAGAGCTCATGGCGGTAAGCGATTTATTAATTACTAAACCTGGTGGTATCACAGTTTCAGAGAGTTTAGCCATGGCTTTACCCATGTTGTTAATTAAACCCATCCCTGGTCAAGAAGAAGCTAACGCTGACTATCTTTTAGAACATGGCGTAGGACAAAAAGCATATAATTTAGATTCTTTAATTTACAAAACAGAAAATCTTATTAAAAACAAAAAAGAATTATTAAAAATGTCTCAGAAAGCTAGAAAGATATCAAAACCCAATGCTAGCAATGATATTGTGACAGAGATTTTGAAAAAGTGGGG